>CAZIVT010000012.1:0-23135 GCA_964543075.1 uncultured Candidatus Saccharibacteria bacterium
AACCATTCATCAATGCTAAAATGATTTCGGTATCATTCTTGGATTGGAAAATACTTACCCCGGCCGACAAGCATCTATACCTGTTAATGGGGATAACATGTGGATACGCAGTACGCAGGTCTACCCTGCGTACTGCGTATTGCGTAAAAGCGCAGGGTAGACCTGCGCTTTTCTCTGTTTACTGATTACTGATTTCCGACTAGCTACTCCTTCTCCGTGATCGAGTGCAGTGTGCGCTCGAGAACGCGTTGTGCAGCCTCTTTGCCTCCAAGTCCGAAGGCGAGACCGAGAGCCAGGGCGGCGCCAGCAAAGACGGCCATGACGATCGTCTGGATGAGTCCAGGCGCGATACCAAGGTTGAAGAGAGCGGTCAAGATAGCGAAAATCCAGATAGCCCACCTCGTGACACGTCCGAGGAGCTCAGCATGAGTCATGTGAGCCGCGCGCGCTGAGGCGACGACGATCCTCTGCATCGCATTGCCGATGACGACAGCGACCATGAGGATGAGGACTGCTATGATGACCTGCGGCAGATAGCCCACAACATCACGCAAGAACGAAGTGACCTGGTTGAGGTGGAGCACATCGAACGAAGCGATGAGGAAGACGACGATAACGAACCACTTGACGAGAGCACCGACGAACAAGCCAGAATTGAGACTATGGCCTGCGCGCTTGACGACGTCCTCGAGACCGGCGCTCTTCAGAGCGGCATCGATCTTGAGAGACTTGAAGACGGTCTCGACGAGCTTTTCGATGAGCGCTGCGAGCACCCAACCGATAGCAAATATGATAATAGCGATGATCAGGTTTGGCACAAAGCTGGCCACACCGTACCAAACGCCCTGGAGCGAACGAGCGAATACATCGCCCCAATTTTCGATAAACACCATGGTATTGATATGTTAAATAATAATTCCTTTCTAATAAGAAGATTATACCACGAACATACTCAGAAAGTAGGAGCCTGTGGATAGGTCTGGCCTTACTGGACCTCTATCCCCAGTCTATCCATGAGGGTAATGTGGGGATAATCCAGGATATCCCGTACCAATCTGTCATGGATACCGAGTCGATACTCGAAATCCGCCACTTCGAAAGCTGAATACGCTATCTCCTTACCTATCTCTGCTTCGATATTCTTGATGACTGACTCTATCTTGGACATGACGAGATCATCTCCCACGATCAATAGATCCACACGTGAATCCCAATTCTGCATGAATATACCTGCCGCCACGAATAGCTTGATGCGTCCAGCATTGGCGAACCGCTTGGTCAAAGAATCGTCCATGGGCAAACTGGCAACAGTGAGGAGATTCTTCAACGGGTCGAGATAGGGGAACGTCTCGTTGAGTATATAACCTTCACCTCGCAACTTCTTGAAGACAATCCTGTCCCCTTGTCGTGACTCGACGCTCTTGAGCACCTGCTTGCGTCTGATGATGCCTGATTTGGCCAGAACCATGAGCTCCTTACGAACGACAGTGGGCGCGGAGTGGGTCCGATGAGCCAGCTCCTTGGGCAAAAAGGGCGTGGTCGCGTTGAAGAGGAACTGGCGAAGCAGTTTGACTTTAGTTTGGTTGCCAAATAGGGCGACGAGGGTTTCCATAGTTATGTATGACGTTGGCCATTCTAGGACAAGAGCTTGTATTAGTAAATAGGAGCGGAAGGTGGGAGAGGACAGAGGGCGGGAGGTTAGAAATTTTAGAGACTAGATACGAGAGACGAGAAACTCGGGGCTGATAGCCACGGTTAGGGTTGGGTAACAGAAAATCGCAGAGTTTCCCCTGCGATCCCCTTCTAGTATCTAGTCTCTAGTTACTAGTATCTATCTCCTATTTGAGCTCGACCTTGCCTCCAGCGGCCTCGATAGCCTTCTTGAGAGCTTCGGCCTCCTCCTTCTTCATGCCACCCTTGATGAGGGCTGGCGCGCTATCGACGAGAGCCTTTGCCTCACCGAGACCTAGACCGATGGCTTCCTTGACGGCCTTGATGACAGCGACCTTCTGCTCTCCAGCGGCGGCGAGATGTACATCGAACGCGGACTTCTCTTCACCGGCGGATGCGGCACCAGCGGCCGGAGCGGCGACTGCGACAGCCTGGGCGGAGACGCCGAACTTCTGTTCGAACAGCTTTACGAGCTCATTGAGATCGAGGACGGACATCTTCTCGATGGCCTCGACGATATCCTTGAACTTTGCAGGGACTTCTACGGGAGTAGCGGGAGTATTGTTGTTTTCCATGTTAATTTGTTAGTTATGTAATAGACCAGTCAGACGGCAGTCAGACAGCTCAATAATCCACAGTACAATAATCTTTTTTCGGTAGCGGAGACTATTTGACTGGGTACCACTGGACTCGGTACTGAACCTATGCGGTCTTTTTCTGCGCGATCTGATCCAGTGCCATGACCAATCCCTGTATGGGAGAATTGACGACGTTGGCGAACATGCCATAGAGCGTCTGGAGCGGCGGGATCGATGCGATCTCGGTCATCTCTTCCTTGGTCATGTACCTCTTCTCGAAGACTCCTCCGATGATGGATACGTGATCCTTGAACTTGAGCTGGAACTCGTGGACACCACGAGCAGGGGCGATCAGGTCTTCACCGTAGGCAAAGCCGAACTCGCCGACGAGCTCTGGCATAGTGCCTGTATAGCCGCGATCCTTGAGCGCGAGCTCTGTCAACGTCTTCTTGGCGACAAAGAACCCGACCCCATCTCCTTTGAGCTTGCGGCGCATAGCCGTCGCTTCATCGATCTTGAGGCCGTGAATATTCACGAACACGATCGATTGCGCTCCATCTACCAGTGAACCGACTTTCTCTACGATCTCTTTCTTTTGTGCTTTTGTGCGAGCCATGATATATAAGCGCGAAATTTCATCTATCCCACCTTGGCGGGATAGATTCGGATTTCGGATTTTTAATGTATTCGACCTTTATAGGCCTGACATAAGGAGTGATGAACCTCGGAAGGTCTTATTGCGCAAGAGCCCGCTTGGGGCGGACTCTGGCGCTTGCCTTCTGTCTATAGCCTTGGGAACAAGAGTACCACTATAACCACGATAGTGCAACTGCTTGCCCTGAGGTGCGTCATTCGAGCTGAGAGATGAATCTGTCGATCATAGCGACGATATACTCCTTGTCATTGGTCGCGAGCTGTGCGGGCTTCTTGCGGACTACTCGCTTCTTGAGACGTTCTGCGACGATAGTCATGCGTGTGAGCTTGTTCTTGGTGTACAGCTTTTCGAGCCTATCCAGGCGTCTGATGATGCCCTTGGCACGGCTCGAATCGCCCAGCAAACCGATGATCGTACCCCTGAGTGCACGCATGAATGAGACGACATCACTGTACTCTCCAGGTACAGGCATCGACTCGAACGAGCCGTCCCCATCTGCGTCTACGGCAAATATGATGGCTGACGAGAGCGGCTCAGGCATATCTCCATCCATGATCTGGCCGGCCCTGATAGATCCCTTGGCCACAGTGAGCGGCGTGACCGGAATACCGAGATACTCTGTGCTATCGAGAACCTGTCCACCGCTGACTCGCTCCACCATATAGTCGAACGTACCGACGCCTGTGCCATAGATCTCTACCGCATATATGCTGTTCTCGTTGTCCGGAATCGTGATATATGTCTCATCTCCCGAATGTCCCTCCTGGATCTTGATATCGCTCCCAGGGATCTTCTTCTCATAGAATGTGAGCAGTCCTTCTTCGAGACCATCGCCATCACCCGTATCGAGACCTGGCGGCGGAAGCGTGGTGCCTGTATGCCTCCCTTGTTCGTCATATACATGAAGCTCTACGGGCGAATGAGTGCTCACGACTAGGAATGTCTTCTCCTGTGAGGAGTCGGGCTCACTGAATGTCACGTACGGCAACCTAGATAGCGTGTCCTGTAGTCCGTCTTCCATCTCGCCGCCATGCCCCAAGATATAATGTATGGGATCCTGGACCGCGTCAGTACCAAGCATGTTGGAATGATTGATGTCTTCATCCATGTCCTGAGAAAGCCTGCCGAGATCAACCGCGATGATCCCATCCGCATCATACATAGCACTCGGGACGACCACGGTACCGTCGCCGAGCGATGTATCGATGGATCTATAGGCTGGAACCACCGTGCATGTTCTATGCTCCCCTATCCCAGAACACTGTTCCTTGCCGGAATACTCTATGCCTTGGGCAGTCAACCTACCCCACCCCGCTATAGCCCAATGAGCGATAGTTGCGGGCCACGAAAACGGATCGATGAGATCGTGGAATGTCCGAGCGGCCTGCATCAACATAGCGTTGCCATCGATCGGTGCCGATACCGGACTGGAAACATCGAAGTTCCTGGTGTTTGTCTCGTTCAGGATGAAGCTCTCCTGCATATCATAGGAGTCTATGCCTGATGGATACGACGCATCCTTGAAATCAGGTCCGACCGTACCAGCAAATGCGATCGTCGGCCCGAGCGCGCGGGAAAAGTATCCTGGCGATGGTAGGAGCGAATATGCGCTCGGCATATCGACTCCCAATTGTCTCGCGACGCTCTGCGCGAGGATCACGCCCGATCCGATCGACTGCCCGTCGCCGTGCAAGAGGCCGAGTATGGCCTGCGGCGTGCCCAGATACGGGACACCAACTGATATGACCGTATCGATGATGTCTTCTATCCCCATATCAGCGAGCGTCTTGACGAGGTACTTCGCTACGAGGCCGCCATTGCTGTGGGCGATGATGCTGACCTTGCCTGTATCAGATCGTGCGACCATGGATCGTACCGTCGCCACCAAAGAGTCGGTGCTCGTCGCTCTACGCTCTGTCCCCGCAACCACCTCGGCTATCGGCTTGCGCCAATCATAGCCATAGGACTTCCATTCTCGGATGACCCCATCGCCCACAGTGTCATCGAGAAAATCCATGAACAATCCGTATATATCGACCAAGCCATACGCCTCACCGACTGGATCGCCGACGTATATCGAGCTGTCTGTGCTCGATCCGGTCTCGTCCAGGAATAGCTTTCTCACGTCATCGTTCCTATTGGGCTCCCAGAGCCTGTTCGTACGATCGCCGAATATGCCTGTCTCCGACCGATAGAGTCTGCTCGCTTCGAGCCCAGGCAAGAATAATATGCTCGAACAACAAGTAACATCCTCTGGCGCCACGTCGAACAAGACTGGCCTCTCAGGCAACCATGGCTCATAGGTGACGTTGCCGATGACAGAGTTGGCCCCATGCAACACACCAGGACCCTCGGAACTACCCCACCAGTTATGAGACATGTCGGCACCGACCCAATCTACGCTGACGGCTCCGCCAGAGGTATTGGCCTCTATGATAGATCCGTGCACGCTCGTCCAGCTCTGTCCCTCTGGGACATCCTCGAGCGCATTGCCTATGCCTCCGATGCCCACAACATCACCAGAACGCATCAGAAATGGTCCAGGAGAGCGCTCGATGCGTATGCCCTCGTGATTGTCTGTTATGGAACTTCCCCAGATAGAGAGGCCGCTGGATCCGGCCACTATGCCGGATGACTCAGAACTGCTCACCGTACTGCTCGCTATGATGGCGCGAGACTCATCTATACGGACTGCGTTCGTCATGCCTGACAGATCGGCATGTTCCATGATGATAGTCGCTCCCTGGCGCGCGTAGATCTCTGCCAACCCACCGACTGAGACCCTGCGATCCGGCTCGCCGCGCAGCGATATAGTGCTCCCATCGCTCGCGATGATGCTATGCGCATGCTCGCTAAAATCTCTGACCTCGACTCCCGGACCGATGACGAGCGAGCCGCCGCCCGTCACCATGACATCCTGGTCGAGGATATACGGACTATGCTCCTCATCCCACGTCACTATCTCCGCATCGATCACGAGCGGCTCGCCCTGTATGAGCGTCTCTGCTCGAACGATCTGGATCATGCCCGCCAATGCGAGCAGCCCGATCGCGATACCTACTGAAAATATATAGAGTATGTTCTTCATGTGTGCGATTATCGATTACTGATAATGCACACAGCGTATCAAAGCGAGATAAAATCCTGATAAACTTTTCCTAAAATTTTGATAAAGTTTAGTGGATGTGCGAGATACCGGTTCAAAGATCGAGCGTATGCTGGCCCGTAAAGTAGAGCACGACAAAGCTCGCGATCAATATGAGGATGAACCCGATCAAGAATCCGAAGAAGTTCCGGCCGAATATGCTAGACATGGGGGTGTATTATGGTTGTATAGGAGACGAAGATGCGAACGTGAGCGATGCTACAGATCTGCGTATCGCCTCCGCATTCTCCTCCCAGAGATCCGTGTATGCATCTGTGCCTACCAGATAATACGCATCATCCAGCAAGGCCACATAGAGATCCTGGGCGACCACTTTCTGGCTTTTTGGAGCGACATAGGTACCACTGATCACGTGATACTCGATACCCCGCATGGTAGTCGTGGCGTTGGACGTCTCCTGGTACTCATTGAGGCCTGATTTGACGTCGTTGGCGACGAGTTGGAAGAAGCCTTCTTCTGTAAAGAGCGCCATGAGACCCTCGATCGTCGGAGTCCGCTCGAAACGATGCACGGCTATAGTCATCGAAGGTCCGTCCTCCTCATCGTGAGGAGCGGCAAACCTAGTTATCGACGTGGTCGTACCCATCTCCTGATCGAGCACCTCCCAACCTCTGGGCAACTGGATAGAATACGCTCCCTGAGGATCGGTGTACTGAAGACCTGCGCCGCCCGACCAGTACAAGACCCCTGCAAGCAAGATGACGATGACGACTACGGCCAAGATACCGCGAGACCTGCCCGGTCGCTTAGCCATAGGCTGAGATTGGGTCTCAGGAGCTGGAGCTGATGCGATCGGCTGATTGGTGATATGGTCTTCCATGTGTGATGAGGAGTTACTGGCTGTCTAATGTAGGCATTATATCTGCCTGAAGAAGAATAAGTCTATCTCAGGAAAATTTTTGATCGACGTCTCGACATACTGCACGATGTCTCGACTCTGGACGATGTTCGGATTGAGGTCTAGCCCCATCTGCGCATATCTCCGCGCATGCTCAAAGTCCCCTTGATACACCGCGGCGACTGCTTTCATCCAGTATGCCTGGGGAGCCTGTGGGACCAGCTCGATAGCACGATCGAGGATACTCTGAGCGTCTGTGAGCTTGTCTACTCCGAAGAGGCGCTCGTAGATGAGGATATCGGCTAGGTTGAGGTGAGCACGGAAATGCATCGGGTTCTCTTCTATATAATTCCTATACTCGCGCTCGAAGAGCTGGATCTCTTCTTTGAGGCCATCGATGAACGCCTTGTCGGTGAGCACGTGAGGGTTGCTCCCGATGCCTCGCTGAAAATCAGTCGACGTCCTCCACAAGAACGAATGCTCATCCACCGGGGAACCGAACAGCGCGGGATAGAGAGGCAGACGCTTGTCTGGGCTACCGGCGGTCCTGATCTGTCCATTGGCGATCTGCGCCCGCACGAACGGCAGCCAGCCCCAAAAGAGCGACCAGCATGAGAAGACGAGCACGGTCCCGGCGAAGATATGCTTGGTAGACGCGTTCATGACCCAGACAGATCGTTCTTCGCGCTTCTTCCCACCCGATGCGGACAGGCGATGCTCGAGGACGATGGCCGAGGCGAGCATGAAGGCGACCAGGGGATATGAGATGCTCGTATCGAACGCTGTCTGTAATTCCGCCAGATGCAAAGCGACATAGACTATCAAAAATGAAGCCAGCAAGCGGTCATCCCTGTCAGACGATTTCAAGACGACGCGCATGAGCATCAGGGCTGTGACGATATATACGGCTAGGTATGAGAGGAGGCCGACGATGCCGCCATCCACCGCTTGATCGATGAAGGCATTGTGCGCGCGATCGAACCACGCTTCATTGCCGTACTCTTCTTGGAGCAAGCGATTGTCATACTTCTGTTCAAATACGCTCTCGAATGTGTCGCCTCCCCACCCTAGGACCGGCCGCTCAGCGATGGCTTTCTCGGACATCTCCCAGATGAGCGGCCGAGCAGCCGTGGCCTGTGATAGATATACACCGCGCAGATAGCCATCATGCGAGAAAAGCGACCACGCCGAGAGCAGAGCGACCAGGATAGACAGACCAAAAAGCCCGTAGGCCGCCTTGGAGCGCGCTTCGCCACTCCTGATCTTGGAGACGCCCCATAGGACGACCAGAGCGACGATCGAGAATACTATGGCATATGCCGACGAGCGCGCTTCGCCCACCCAGCTCGAAAAATCACCCGACCATATCCCCTTGCTCAAGATATATGGGTTGATGATCAGAGCGACAGGCAGGACGTACATCCACCACCTCTTGGTCTCCGCGCTGAACAGATAGTAGAGCGCCAGGATGAATGCGCCGAAGAGATACATGCCGGCGAACGAAGAGTTACCGAAGGTGAAGCCGTCTATGATGAAATTGCCGAACATGAGACCAATACCCTCAGGTCCAAAGAGTGCAAGTAGAGAGTACAGGGCTGTCGAGACGATGATGGCAAACACCATCCTCCTATGGGTGCTCCGTTCTGATATGACCCCCGCGAGGAGAAAGACAGCGATGCTCAAGTGGACGAGGTACCAGATGCCGGTCGTACGCGTAGCCGCCGACCAGAATGTCGCATGTGGATCTATGCCCGCCAAGCCGGATATAACGATTGCCACGAAGTAGACGACCAAGGAAAGTCCGATGTATGAGCGAGGTATAGACACTTCAGCGCCCTTTCGCGACGACCACAGGACAAAAAGGGTGCTGATGATGATAGAGACCGCGATCAGGCTGATCGAGCGAGTCGAACTGCCCCCATAGAGGAAGCCGTTGTATATGACGAAGGGAAAGGTGATGAAGTAGGCATACAGGATGTAGCCGATCCATTTCCAGAGCTGAGACGTACTACCCTTGTGGGCGATCAGTGTAGACATGGGTTTCATTATAAAGGCCAGTCTGCTACACGGCAAGAATGTCCCTCTATATATCCCGTCATATCTCTCCACACAACATACTATCCTCGGAGCGACCCCTGGACTGTCTGAGCGAGTAGAAATACCGCGCTTCTGGAGCGCGGTATTTCACGAGCGAGTTCCGCAGGTCGCGGAGAGGATAGTATGTTGTGTGGGGATACCTCTATACATATCCCATAGCAAAACCGCCCCCGAAGGGGCGGTTTTGTGACTAACACTACTCTACTAGCCTTGCTTAGTTCAAGCCGAGGTAATCGGTCTTGAAGTTGTCGAGGTTAGAAGTGTAGGTGTTTGCCGGAGCAGCGATATCAGAAGTATCCCAGTCGATACCGGCGAGAGCCGCGCGGTACTGACCAGCGAGACCTGCTGAAGGAAGCTGAACCGTAGTCGTGAGGGTGAAGGTGTGCTCCTCGCCCTCTTCTATCGTGTAGTTACCGACAGAAGTGAGATCGTCGTTGGTACCAGTCTCGTTGGAGACAAAGGTGACCGAGACGCCGCCGACGGTAGCCGTACCAGCGCGGTCGACATGGACCGTAGCGCCAGTGTTGGCGGTACCAGACAGAGCGGAGCCGGCGAGCGACGAGATGTAGGCAGTATCACCGATAGCCTTGATCCTGAACTTGATGGTGAAGGTGCCGAGGTCATCATTGCTCGACTGACCAGAAGTGACAGACTCATCGACACTCACGAGACCAATAGCGATGCCATTGGTGCGGAACTCCTGAGCATCGCCAGTGGCGGTGCCGGACTTCTCGGTGGAGTCAGAGAGCTGATCACCCTCTTCGTTCTCAACATCGATGTAATCGCGGTTGGTCGAAGTGACGGAAGCGCTGAGAGTGTCTCCTTCATCGAAGTCAGTAGCGGTGACGCCCGTGTTCTCGATGTCGTTGATATCAGCGTAAACCTTGAAGACGATGGTCGAACCAGCGGACATATCGAAGTCGAGGTTGTCGAAGGTGACAGTACCGGTCTGAACAGCCGATAGGCTGACAGCTTCTGAGTACATATCGCCATCGAGCTCGAGAGTAACGTTGCCCGTGATAGCAGCAACGCTGTCTCCAGTGGTAGTAAGGGTGACCGGGAACTCATCGATGGTGACATCAGAGGTGCCCTCGAGCTTCAACTTACCGACGAGAAGGAGAACATCATCCGTGTTGTCAGAATCATCAACAACAACGACGTCAGACTCCGGGCTCGAAGAATCGGTCGAGAGCTTGAGCTCGATATCGGCAGCCGACGAGAACGACACGAAGCTGATCGAGACGTTCATAGCGTTGATATCACCGGTCGAAGTGTCAGTGGTCACGACGCCAGAGCCATCCTCAAAGCGGATGCTGTCGACGTCGATGGTCCATGAATCGCCGGAGATGTCACCGGAATCGAGATTGTTGATCGCATCAACGGTGACATAGAACTTCTCAGTCTCATCAGCACGGACGATCGAGTTGCTGACAGTGACGGTCTTGGACCAGACGGTGCTGGAATCCTCGTTGAACGAAGAGACGTCAGCGGAACCGATCTTGGTCGAACCCTGCCAGATCGACACACCATCGATGTAGTCATCGAGGTTGTCAGAACCGGAGTTGCCAGTCGAGTCAAAGCTGATCTTGAAGGACTTGAGAGCGATGTCGCCATCGTTCGAAGCTTCGACCTCGAAGCCGAGGACCTTGACATCACTCTGTCCATCGCCGATCTCCTCGTTGTTGTACGAAGAGAGGTTGTTGACGTCAGAGATCAAGCCATCGGTGCCAGCGAGGCTGGTCGAAGGTGAGGTCGGGGTTGAGCCGGCCGGGAGGAAGCCAGGAGGAAGACAGAATGTCGTGCCCTGGTATGAGGTCTGGACCCATCCTGCGATCGGACAAGCCGACGGAGCGGTCGCGACGCCTCCAGCGTTGATCGAGCCACGGGTCAAAGGACCGAAGAAGCCCGTGTTCGGGATGCCGTGAGCGGCCTGGTAAGCCATGACTGCTGTCTTGGTCTGCGAGCCAAAGTAACCCTTGGCGGCGGCACCAGAAGTGACAGCTGGGATGTCATAGCCCATGCTGATAAGAGCGGTCTGGAGAGCAGAGACGTCAGCGCCAGTCGAACCGACCGTGAGGTTGGTGTTGAAGGCGTAACCCTGAGCTCCTGCGAGCGAAGCGAAAGCCAAAACGGCTACGCCCGACGCAATAAGAAACTTTTTCATGGTTTGGTAATGAACGCACGCCCTTCCCTGTTACCTGATAATTTTTTGGGAGTTGAACGTACGCGTTACGTAACTAATAAACTTTATAATGGTTCCCCAAAACATCTATCGAAATGTTCTGGTAACGAATGCACGAACACGGGTTAGGCGTTCACACACTCGTTGCAGTACATTATAGCTCAAAGCTCGCTAACCTTGATAATCCCTGTATGTGGATAACGAACGCGACCAGACAAACTTACACGAAAAATGGCTCTGATGAGCACTTTTGGATAATAATGCTATATATTAGCCAAAATACGGCTCAAAGTCAAGGCTACGCAGGTCTACCCTGCGGAATCACTTGAGCGAGTAGCGGCTCCAGCGGCGCTCACCCTCCTTCTTGACGATTCCTCGATCGACCAGCTCTATCAATTCGCGCTGGATGGTCTTCTCACTACAGTCCTTGATAACTTTTGAAAAGTCCTTTATCGTCAAATTTGACTGAATCTTTAGGACATTAATTATAGCTTCCTGTCTATTTCCTTTCTTCACCTGCACACTCGAATGTCCCTGTAAATACCTTGTTTTTCTTGAATCTTGAACCTTGAATCCTGCTTCGTCCTCAGAAGTTCTACGGAGGAGGGAATCCTGTCTGTTAGAACCGATGCTTCCCTTCATGTCTCCTGCTCTATGATCCGTCCTGAACCCTGAACCGAACAAGTCAGGTGTCCGAAAGAAATTCTCTGAAAGGACATACCCTGCATTCTCAGCACTCTCAGCGAGGCGATCTTTGAGCAGTGCGACGACTTGATCTATCTCTTTGACGAGAAGCGTGTGATTCATAGCTGAGATCAGGTTGGAAATCTTCGCGATATTGAGGAGTGAGATCGTCTCTAGAGCTGACGAGAAGAGGGACTGGATGACCGCGCTCTTGTCTCCTGGTACCGCGCTCGAGGCGATAAAGGACGATGACATGAGTTCCATGCCCCGATCGCGAAGTTCCCACTTCATCGGCTCATCGTCCTTGAGGAGACCGGACACGAGATATATTGCTGCTGTTATCTTTTCTGTCTTTTTGAATACATACAAAAGATACTCTTCTGCTGAGAAGAAACCTAGGGATTTCCACTTGAGTGGATCATTTTCCTGTCCGTTATAGGGTGTATCTTTTTTGTCCATTATAATTGACCTTTACGTCTTTTACGTGACCTGTACTGTCCTTTACAAGATTGGCATTTTACTGCGTCCTTTATATGTCCATTATAGTACACATGTCTCGATATGCAAGTCCAAAAAGTGCTCCCTACAGGGGACGCTTTTGTGCGGAACTTCTCATGGATCGCGTCGACAGGTCATGTGCAATTTCAACACATGATAGTCGTATGGTATGATTGAGCATTATGGCCAAGAAAAAAGACCTGGGTAAAAAGATTCACTTCTGGAATGAGATGAGCGACGGCGCTGTGCGTACAATATTGGCTCTACTGTCATTTTTGATCGCGATCGCATCCCTCCTGGCGGCCTTTGGCAAGGCCGGCATAGGAAACTACGTATACTCGTTTCTTGTCGGCATATTCGGAATCGGATACTACCTGATCACGATAGTCGCTATCATGCTTGGTGTATCATTCTTGCAAGGAGTACAAAAGAGGATCGAAGCGAGCAAACTCATCGGAGCGGGGCTATTCTTCATCTCCGGACTCGGACTCATGCATATCGCCCACGCGGAAGCCGGCGGTATCGTCGGGCGATGGATCGCCGCGCCGCTGATCGCATGGATAGATATATGGGTGACGAGCTCCCTACTCATCGTGGCATTCGTCGTATCGATCATCATGACGTTCGACATACATATATCGTTCAATCACCTCCTCATCTGGAGATACTTCGGCGGATGGAAGCTCGTGGAGGGAGAGTGGGTAAAATCAGAAAACGAGAACCCCTCCTTCGCATCTCCCTCCGGTCGAGCTTCGGCGGACAAGCAGGGAGCAAAGAGCAATGACGGGAATATAGATGCTAGTCAAGACGCGAAGGATGGTGCTACAGGAGGGCACATCAGCAACCTAGAGCGCGAGGCGATGGCCAAGGCCGCAGAAGAACAGCGTAAGCGCGAAGAGGAGAAGATTGCCCGTTCCATCAAAACAAGCTCCGCTCTTCAGATCGACAACGAGGATGGGTTCGTAGCCATGCGGGGCATGGGCGTCTCTCGGATGAAACCTTTCTCACCTCCCCCGCTCTCGCTCCTCGAGAAAGACAAGGGTAAACCTGAAACAGGTGACATCAAGGCTAACGCGAACATCATCAAGCGTACGCTACAAAATTTCAACATCACCGTAGAGATGGACGAGATATCGATC
Source organism: uncultured Candidatus Saccharibacteria bacterium (assembly GCA_964543075.1). Taxonomy (GTDB): domain Bacteria; phylum Patescibacteriota; class Minisyncoccia; order Phycocordibacterales; family PALSA-1337; genus C7867-002. The sequence continues at coordinate 13,509 of CAZIVT010000012.1, forward strand.
GGACCTTCGGTCACTCGCTACGCACTCAAACCTGCCGAGGGTGTCAAACTCTCCAAGATCGTCGGCCTCAACAATGATCTGGCCTTGGCTCTCGCGGCGCATCCTATCCGTATAGAGGCACCCATACCTGGCAAGTCGCTGGTCGGTATAGAAGTTCCAAACACAGCAAAGACGCTCGTCGGCCTCGGTACCCTCCTCTCTTCTTCAGATTTCCAAGGATCAGACAAGCCGCTCCTCATATCGCTAGGCAAGGACATCACTGGCAAAGCGCATTTCTCCAATCTAGCCAAGGCGCCCCATGCACTCATCGCAGGCGCGACCGGTTCCGGCAAGTCCGTAACCATACATACGCTCATCACCTCACTGCTCTATCGCAACCCACCGGAGGATCTGCGCTTCCTGATGATCGATCCCAAGCGCGTCGAGCTTACGCTCTATAACAAGATCCCTCACCTGCTCGCACCGGTCATCACCGACCCCAAGAAAGCCATTTTCGCCCTCAAATGGGCGGGCAAGGAGATGAGCCGACGTTACGATGTCCTCGAGAAGAACGGCGTCCGCGACATCGATTCATACCACAAGAACATCCTCGCCCCCTCCCTCGAGAAGCGTGAGGAAGGCGGAGCGCCTGACACATCATCCGAGCCGCCAGAGGACGGTCAAGACGCAGGATCCGAAATTCCGGAATCGATGCCATATATCGTCATCGTCATCGATGAATTGGCAGACATCATGCAGACATATCCGCGCGAGCTCGAAGCCGCCGTGGTGAGATTGGCTCAGATGAGCCGAGCTGTAGGTATCCACCTCGTCCTCTCTACCCAGCGTCCGAGCGTCAACATCATCACCGGCCTCATCAAGGCGAACGTGCCGACACGTATCGCGCTTCAGGTCGCATCACAGATAGACTCTCGGACCATCCTCGATCAGCAGGGCGCCGAGAAGCTTCTCGGCGCTGGAGACATGCTCTATCTCGGCGCAGAGATGGCCAAGCCAGTACGTCTCCAGTCTGCGTTCATCACCGAAGCTGAGGTCAAGAAGATCGTCAAACATATAGCCGACGAATACAAAGATGAGATCATCGATGGAGTGAGCTTCTCATCGCCTGAGGCGGGTTCAGGCGCCGCATTCGACGCTATGATGGAGTCAGACTCTGTCGAGGAGGAGGACGACCTCTACGAGACCGCTCGGGAACTGGCCATATCGATGGGCAAAGCTTCGACGTCATTCTTCCAACGTAAGCTCGGCATCGGATATTCTCGAGCGGCGAAGCTCATAGACTTGCTCGAATCGCGCGGCGTCGTCGGACCAGGCAATGGATCAAAGCCTCGCGAGGTATATGGAGCAGGGCCGACGAGCGTCGATACGCCGGCAGAGAGCTCACCTGTGGAGTCCGGGACAGACGAGTAGTTCGCCATGACCAGAACATCGTCTCTCCGCATGATCAGAATCGCCGCAGGTATCTCTGCCTGCGTCATCGTCATCGGCTACGCGATGTGGCGTTCACTAGACTATGCGCGCGGACCTCGGATCATGGTCGCCGAACCGACCCCGTGGCAGTCCGTATACGCGTCGACCACTGTGGTACACGGGATGATCGAACGTGCTCATGCCGTCACGCTCAATGGCAAATCGATCGCTATCGACGAAACAGGACGATTCATAGAAACCGTCGTCGTATTCCCCGGAACGAATGTGATCACGCTCATCGCGCAGGATCAGTTCGATCGGACTGACACAGTAGAGCTCATAGTCACACGCCCGAACCAGGAAGATTAGGACATGCCGCTCCAGAATGTTCAATATTGCGCCTATCCCCTTTTCCGATACGATATACGCATACCTGCCACTTATCAACTAACTACTCATCCGTATGTCAATCAAGAAACGCAAAGAAAAAGACCCCTCGACAGATGACACCGACCAGAGAGACGCTTCCGAGCGGCCGAGCACCTCGGTCAAGTCATCGGCCACTGTGATGGACGCTCTCGATGCGATCAGGAGCAAGTTTGGCGATGACGCCATCATGAAGCTCGGCGACAAACCTAAGGTCAACATAGGCGCTATTCCGACTGGATCGCTCGGTCTCGACTGGGCTCTCGGCATCGGTGGCATGCCTCGCGGGCGCATCATCGAGATATTTGGCCCAGAATCCTCCGGCAAGACCACCCTCGCCCTCCATGTCGTAGCCGAAGCTCAGCGCAAGGGCGGCGTCGCGGCATATATCGATGCCGAACACGCCATGGATCCCGAATACGCCAAGCGTATCGGAGTCCACATCGAAGACGTCCTCATATCTCAGCCCGACACAGGCGAGCAGGCCCTCGAGATCGTCGACAGCCTGATCCGCACCGGCAAGATGGACGTCATCGTCATCGATTCGGTGGCGGCACTCACGCCCAAAGCTGAGATCGAGGGAGACATGGGCGCCCATCACGTCGGATCACAAGCTCGCCTCATGTCCCAAGCGCTCCGCAAGCTGACCGCCATCGTCGCCAAGTCCAAGACCGTCGTCATCTTCATCAATCAGATCCGCATGCAGATCGGTGTGATGTTCGGCAATCCCGAGACCACGCCAGGAGGCAAAGCGCTCAAGTTCTACTCATCGGTACGCCTCGATATCCGCCGCATCGCACAGATCAAGAAGGGCGAAGAGATCATGGGTGGCCGCGTGCGCGTCAAAGTCGTCAAGAACAAGGTCGCCGCACCTTTCAAACAGACGGAGTTCGACCTCATGTACAACGAAGGTATCTCCCAGGAGGGCGAGATCATCGCTCTCGGCGAGAAGTTTGGCATCCTCTCCAAGTCCGGCAGTTCCTATGCCTTCGGAGAGGTGAAGCTCGGCCGCGGCTATGACGCGACCAGACAATTCCTCAAGGAGAACGTAAAGGTCAAGGATGAAATCCTGAAGAACATCCGTGAAAAGTTGAACGCGTAGCAGGATCTAAACTACAAAAAACAAGATATATATTTGTGACGGAGATCGAGCGTCGAGATGGAGCCTGCGATTGAGGCCGAGACCCCGCAGAGATGCGGGGTTTTGCCTTTTCTGCGAAAACCCGCTATATTGTCCGAGCTTACAATTATCAATCTGTATCAATCTGCAGACTCTACTTTTGAGTTTTGAATTTTAAGTTTTGACTTTTTACCATGTCTTTACTCGAATACAACGAGATCACCGAGAAAAAATACATCGTCATGGACGGATCGCCCTATGAGGTGCTCTCGTCGCACGTCTTCCGCAAGCAACAGCGCAAGCCGGTCAACGCCACCAAGCTCAAGAACCTCATGACCGGCAAGGTCACCGAATACTCCTTCCATCAGTCAGAAAAGGTCGAGGAGGCCGAGATAGAGTCGCGTGACGTCAAATATCTCTACAACAACCGCGGCGAATGGTGGTTCTGCGAAGCAAGCGATCCATCCAAGCGCTTCAAGGTCACCGATGAGCAAGCTGGGGAACAAGCTCGCTTCCTCAAGCCCAACACCGTCGTCGAGCAGATGCTCTTCGACGAGCAACCTATGGGATTCAAATACCCCATCACCGTAGAGCTCAAGGTCACTGAGGCACCTCCAGGCATCAAGGGCGACACCCAATCAGGGGGCAACAAAGTCATCACTCTCGAGACTGGGGCTACCATCCAAGCTCCCCTCTTCATCGACGAAGGAGACGTCATCAAGGTCAACACAGAGACGGGAGAATATCGGGAGAGAGTCGGGAAATAAAAGCAGTGAGAATCTGCTTCGCTACCTCCTTCGCCAAAACTACGGAGGTCGAGAAAGCTTCGCGGAGCAAGCAAAGAAGGAAGAAGAAAGGATCAGATGTCCTGACCCTTCCTTCTTCCTTCTTGCTTATTTGCTTTGCGACTAACTAGCAACATACGGCAACAGCCCCATGAATCGTGCGCGCTTGACGGCAGTGGCGAGCTGACGCTGGTAGCGGGCGGCGACGCCGGTGCGCTTGCGCGAGAGCAGACGACCGTGAGGATTGAGGAACTTCTTGATGATATCCGTGTCCTTGTAGTCGATGTATTTGATGTTATGTTGACTGAAATAGCACTGTTTTTTCATATGTGTGTGATTAATTCTTGCTTCTTTGCTTGTCCCGCCATGGCGGAATAAACTTCGCTTCTTTGCTTATAACTAGAACGGTATGTCCTCTGGGTTGATCTCTTCTGTCGGATAATCGATCTTGTCTGATGCCCCGGCCGGCTCATCCGCCTTGGCAGATCCAGCAGCCTGTGAGGGTCCGGCTGACCCTGTCGGACGATTGCCGAACTGGACAGAATCCGCGACGATCTCCGTGCGGTATTTCTTCTCGCCATTGGCCTCCCACGAACGAGTCTGGAGGCGTCCCTCGATGTATACCTGAGATCCCTTTTTGAGATACTGCGCCGCGAGCTCTCCGAGACGAGCGAACGCGACTATATTGTGGAATTCGGCGGCTTCTTGGCGGTTGCCATCACGGTCCTTGTAGACGCGATTGGTAGCGACACCGAAACTGCACACCTTGGTACCTGAAGGCAGAGCTTTGAGCTCCGGATCACGCGTGAGGTTTCCTATGATGAACGCTTTGTTGAGATACATGGTTGGTATTGGACAATTCTACAAAAGAACTACTGAGAGATCGGTTCGATGTCGATTGTCGAGTTGCCTCATGATTAATTGTGTAATCATTCTATGATTCTTTCACCATGTCGTCTATGCTCTTGTCCATCTCTTCGACGGTCGCAGGCGCAGCGTCTTTTTTGTCTTCCTTGTTCTCTGCCTTCTCTGAAGCCGACGCGTCAGCCTTGGCGATAGCGGCGACGGCACGCTTACCAAGATAGGTATTTTCCCGGACAGTCGATATGAGCAGTATGCGGATGACTACAGGATGGATCTCGAACGATTCCTTGACCGCCTCTATAGAGTCTGAGCCGAGCTCAAACTTCATCCAACCAAAATACGCATGATCATACTTGTCATACGCGCCTGACACTGTCTTCCTGCGCATCGTGTATGCGAGCGGCTGGCGGACAGGCTGTTCTTCGGCAAAAATCGTGCCCCCGGCATCGGTGACGATCCTGCGGAGTGAATCTATAGTCTCCGGAATCTTCTCCTCAGGGACCGAAGTCGCGACCAAGTACCCTATCTCGTAGACCGAAAGGTCTTTCTCTGTGGCTATATCCATAGTGTGATACGGCGCGAGACTCGGGCGTAGCCGAGACCCTGTGACGCAGGGACGCGCCGTGATTAATGTGTAATACCATGTGAACATACCACGACATGGCGTTCTGCGCAACATCCGGCCGGCAGGATCCGGGACAGCAGAAGCCGCCTCATCATAGCAGAGCGAGATAAAATCCTGATAAAGTTTTCATAAAATTTTGATAAAGTCGGGCCTCTGGAGGTGGCACCTCCAGAGGTGCCACCTCCTACCCTAGAAACCGCTGTACGTTATCCGCCATCTGTCCACGGACTGTATCCTCATCTTCCCCACGTATCTCAGCTATCTTGCGGACGACTTCTACGACATAAGATGGTTCGTTGCGCTTGCCACGATACGGAACAGGGGCCACGAATGGGCAATCCGTCTCGGACATGATTGATTCCAGCGGTACAGAACGGATGACTTCGTCATAGTCCCTCGCGAATGTGATGACGCCTGTGAACGATACTGTGTTCCCCATGGATACGATGTCGCGGGCATCTTGGACTGTCCCGGCGAAGAAATGGAAATTGGCGCGGACGCGGGCATACTGTTTGAGGATCGAGACAGCTTCTTGATATGCGTTGATCTTCACATCATATGTCCCATCATTTTTACCGATGGTTAGGCCATCGTTTTTTCTATTCCTAATATGGAGCATCAGCGGTTTGCCGACCTCATTAGCCAACTGTATATGCCGTATGAACATCTCTCTCTGCTTCTCCATGTCTTCTGGCTTGGAATGGAAGTAGTCGAGGCCGCATTCACCGATAGCGACCACCTTCGGATGTATGGCCAATCCCCGCAACTCCGAAAAATCCGCGTCAGTGATATCGTTGACATCTGTCGGATGAATACCGACTGTAGCCCATATGTCATCATGTGCTTCTGCCAGCTCTACGGCTTTTTTCGAAGACTGCAAATCCGTCCCGACGGTGATCATGCCCACACCGGCCCTGCGTGCGCGTTCGATCGCCTCTCCCCTGTCCGCGTCATAGTCGGGAAAGTTCAGGTGCCCGTGGATATCGATATATTTTAGATCGTTTGACATGAGGAAAGGTCACAAGAGTTGAGGACTTTTATTTTCTCACAAAGAGCGGCTGAACCGGGCACGTATTCTCACGTATGCACGTCATGATCGATTCGGCCGTGGTCGGCAATATCGGCCGGAGCAGCCAGGCGATCTCCGACAATCCAGTGACCAGATTTTTGATGGTAACCAGAGCTGCATCTTTGGTAGCGGGATCTTTGACCTTCTTGAAGGGTTCTTCTCTCTGTATGAGTGTGTCGAGTTCCGATATCCGAGACCAGATGACATCGGCCGCGGCCTTGATGTTGTAATTCGCCAGTGCTGTATCATATTCGGTAGAAGACGCCTGCGCAGGTTCGACAGGATCGATGTTGGCCTCCGCCATCTTCATGATCCTGCTCGTCAGATTGCCGATGCCGTTGGCGAGACCGGCATTGTACGCTTCCTTGAAACGCTCGATGGTGAAGGGGCTGTCTTCGAATGGCGAAAGCTCACGTGCTACATAGTAACGGAGCGCGTCGACTCCATATGCTTCGACGATCTCTCGCGGATCGACGGTATTGCCGAGAGACTTGGACATCTTGATGCCGCCCTCTCCGGTGATGAAGCCGTTGATGACGATGGTCTGCGAAGGTGGCAATCCGGCGGCCATGAGCATGGCCTGCCACATGGCGGCCTGCTGGCGGAGGTTGTCCTTGCCGCAATACTGCACGACACCACCGGTCTCTATCCACCATTTTTGGAAGGCACCAGGCAAATCCTCACCTGCCACCTCATCATCAGACCACCCGATCGCGGATATATAGTCGACAAGCGCGTCGAACCAGACATACATGACCTGATCCGGGTCTCCGGGCACCGGTACGCCCCAAGGCATCTTGGATGCCAGGCGCGATATGCTGAAATCCTGCAACCCACGCTCGACGAACGCTTTGATCTCATTGAAGCGAAAATCGGGTATCACGAGGCGAGGCTTGTCTCTATACAAAGCCGCGAGCTTGTCCTGAAACGCGCTGAACTTGAAGAAATAATTCTCCTCCTCGATCGTCTCGAGGTCGGTCAAAGGATGGAGTGGACATCGGCCCTCGGTCAGCTCCGAATCGGTCTTCTCGAGCTCGCATCCGACGCAATACTTGATCGAATACTGCTTCTTGTAGATATAGCCGTTGTCAGAGACCTTCTCCCAGAACGCCTGAGCGGCTTTCTTGTGATGAGGATCGGTGGTACGGATGAAATTGACATCAGGAAGGATACCGAGCACCCGATGGAGGTCCTTGTACTTCTGCGCGAGCCCATCGACATACGTCTGAGTATCCACACCAAGCTCTTTGGCTTTGCGATACACCTTGATGCCGTGCTCGTCGGTGCCCGTGTTGAAGAAGACCTCCCTGCCCGCGAGCTTCTGGGCGCGAGCGATGATATCGGCACGGATGATTTCCATGGCAAAGCCGATATGCGGTTCGGCGTTGACATACGGCAGAGTGGTCGTTATGTAGAACGGCTTTTTTTCGATTTTGCTAGACATATATATGCGTACGAATCAGTCTACAAGCAAAGGTCTCTCGGCGCAATCCGCATCAATATGAGCACAAACAAATAAGTCAAAGATAATTTATGAATCATTGTAACCTTTATATCAATGACATGCATGGAATCAGCAACCCCGATGCAGAGTATCGAAGTATGTGGAAATCAAAAGTGGCAACTTTTTTGTCACTTTTGAATCGGCAACCTCTTTTGAACTAGCGGCAGACAACCAGAAGCGCCTTAATACTCAAAAACTACAGTTTGAAATATTCCTCGAACCGCTTGACGTCTTTGTCATCATACTTACCCACGATGGCCATATTGAGATGTTCATCTACGAAAATCTCGCGCGCGAGTCTCTGTATATCTTCGACCGTGACCTTCTCTATCTTGGCGATGATCTCGTCAGGCGACTCTATGGTCCCCTTGAGGACCTCTTGGCCTCCGGCGAATTCGGCGCGGTCATCGGACGTCTCGAGACCGAGCATGGCCGAACCGGCGATATGATCCTTGACCTTCTTGAGCTCATCCTGTGGAACGGGCTCATCCTTGAGACGCTTGAGCTGGGCCAGGATCTCTCGTATACCCTCATCCACTCGAGTATTGTCCACTCCGGCGGACACCGTGAACATTCCGTGATCGGTCAGCGGATCATGGTCGCCCTTGACGTAGTAGCAGATGCCGAGATCGTCGCGCAGGCGCGAGAAGAGGCGCGAGCTCATGCCGCCACCGAGCACGGACGTGAGGACTTTCATGGTCGGTATCCTCGGATCCTTGATACCGAATGTTCTGACACCGATGACCAGATGCGTCTGGTCGGTCTCACGACGATCTATCTCGATCTTTGGCGCAGTCTGTGATTCGCGTACGGGCTCCTTGCCCGCCTTGGGAGATGACGACAGACGAGCAAAGGCGCTCTCCACTTTGGCGATACACGATCGCTCATCGATATTTCCGGCCACCAGCACCGTCGTCGCTCCGGATACATAGTGCGCGTCGCGATACGAGACGAAATCGGCTCTCGAGAATGACTTGACGTTGGCTTCTGTGCCGGCGATATGCCAGCCGATCGGCTGATCGCCGTACATCAGGCGCATGAAGGCATCCTGCGCCCGCGATTGCGGCACATCCTGATACATACGGATCTCCTCGACGATGACGCCCTTCTCCTTGTCTATCTCGTTCTGATCGAAGAGCGGATCGACGAACATGTCCGAGACGATATCGAGCACCATGTCGAAATGCCTAGCGTCGGCCTTGACGTAGTAGCCGGTGTACTCATGGCCGGTGAAGGCGTTGTAGTGAGCGCCGACCGAGTCGAGCTCGCGAGAGATATCGCTGGCCTTGGGACGCTTGGTCGTGCCTTTGAAGACCATGTGCTCGAGGAAATGTGAGATGCCATTGTTGCGTTTGGTCTCATACTTGGATCCGGTTTCGACCATGACGAGCACGGTCACGGACGGATTGTCAGGCATGGGGATCGTGACGACCCGCAGGCCATTCTTAAGGACGGTTTTGTTGAATTTCATGAGAGATACTGTAGCACATATACTGTTCCGAGCTAGTGCCAAAGAAATCGCTTCTGCGAAGAGGCGGTTTCTTTCTTGTAAAATAGCAAACACAGAATATATTGATGAATTCGGCATCCGTATAACCATACGGAATTTTGACTTTTTGGGGATATTTTCTCAATTCTACGGCCATAAACGAAAAAAATTCACAGGATGCCGTATAACCATACGGATTCTGAAAGTGTGTTTTTTTTTGGGGGGGGTAGATGTAACTGTTTTCTGTAATAGATATTTTAAACTCTATGACGCCACCATCTTGAAAATTCCCCTTTGAAATGCAATTGCAGTAATATGCGATTGTATGAAAATAC
>CAZIVT010000013.1:0-20562 GCA_964543075.1 uncultured Candidatus Saccharibacteria bacterium
TTTTCATGATTTTTAATCATACAAGCGTTCGGATTCAAAGGTAAATCTACACTTTTCCAATTGAAGGACTGTTTCTTGAGATTGCGCAATTCTGGTATTTACGAAAACTGAAACTCAACAACAGAAAGACTATTCGAAATGAAAGATAAAATGAATCATCTGCCCTTCATGGGCGCAGGTATCAGCGTATGCGCATTCGTCTACTTGACATACGTTCTCATGCGGAGCGCCTCGGCGCTCAACCCCGCAAGTTGGGTGATGTGGGTCGTCATCGATGTCTACCTGACCTACGTGCTGTTCCGGGCCAATGTCGTGGCCAAATGGATCATGCTTGCCTTTACGACCGGTGCGTCCATCATCGCATTGATCACTCTCGTCCAGCTCAGTACGGGCAAGACGCACTGGTCATGGAGCAACAAGGAAACGCTCGCCGTTATCACATTCGCCATCCCGCTCATGATACGCATGATGATCAGCGGCAATACGTCACGGGCCCAAGTAGCTGCTGTTGTCAGTGCGACGCTTGCGATGAACATCGCCGGCATCCCGACACTGATCGATGCATGGAATCAGCCGCAGTCATACGACGCCATCTTCTGGGGCGCATCGACTGTAGGCTGCATCCTTACTGTCGTTGGCAGTCCTAGGAAATTCACTGATCAATTCATGCCGGTCATCGGCACCATCTTCAATGGTTCGATCGCCGCACTAGCATTAGGCTTGATCAAATAGTTCCTTCGATCCTTACACCTCGCGCCATTCCCTCCCAGGGACTGGCGCGATTTTTTGTACGTCTAGAGGTTGGACCTCTCGGTCGAAAAAACCGCGCCTTCCTTGGGAGACGCGGTTGTGTGCGGGAGCGGTCTGACGTCAGTCTGACCACCTCTTGCAAGGGATCCATGCGCCGTCGATGAAGCAATGCTTGCGGCGCATATGAGAGCTATGGATCTTGAGCCACCCTTCTTGGCCCCGTACAGGATCGAAGATAGGCGTGAATCCACGACGGCTCGTAAAGGCACAGCCTTCCATGAGCAGCGAACAAATGAGAGCCTCACGTTCCTCGCGCGTCAGCCATTCCTGGCCGGCGATCGACGACGGAGACCTGAATACCTGCACCGGTTCGGCGGAGCCGTTCCAGCGCCAAGCGATCGTATCGCGTGGATGAGGACGGTTCGAATCCCGCCTCTTCTTGCGCGTGTAGCTATACTGATGACTATCATGTCCTTCCCGAGCAAGGTCGGGACCTCTGAGTAGTTTTTCGTTGACTGGCATAGTATCTTTCACTCTTCGGCTGGTTCTGGCGAGCTCGCCGTGCATTCTGAGGAGAAGCAGACGGCGATGTTCGTCTTCTTTCGTCCCTCGGGAACAGATACCCTGTCGAAACCCAGAGATGAGACATCCTGGGTGACCCAGATACCGAGAGATTCAGACCATTGATATGGTACGAACCAACCGGCGATACGGCGCCATGCGACGTATCCGTCTCGTATCATGCTTCTCGTCACCGGTTTGAGCCGACGACGACGAGACTTCCTGGTGGTCCAGAGCAGAGCGTTGGCCATGAGCGCATGTGGATGCGCGAACGGGGCGATCTGGCCACACCCCTTTTGACTGACATTCACATCATTCATACGATGACTCCTGATTGTTGGTGGTTTTGGTATCTGCCCATGCCGCACTCGCGGTAGGGACGACTCTCTCGAATCCTACACATACATGCGGAGACGAGGAGATCCGTGACGACAGAGGGATCGGTGGCAGCCTACCTCTCATAGAGGCTCGCGCGGAAGATCGTGTAGGCGAAAGCGGTCTGCGCCCGCCTACACGTCACATCGCACGAGATGGCCGCCTAATGATCAGGATTGATCCCCCTGTCGTTAAATTGTCAAAGATCCAGTATATCTCTCGTTCCTTCCCTTCACCCCACAGGGGGCGATGAGCAGGATGAGAAAACGGACTCCCGTTCGGAGCCCGTCGCTGTAATCAATCATGAGGTAGATGTCGCTGGTGATTTATTACAAAGACTGACTCCGAACACGCTGCCAGACGGCGAGCATGCGGGAAATCTTATGGGTCTTCGTAAAGCGATTCGACATGTGAGTAAATCAACTATACCACCGCCCTGCAAGAATGCAAGGTGGTTATCAACATGTAGAAAACATGGAGTCTAGTCACGCGAACAGGGCGCCAGCTTGATTATTTCCTCAAAAGCACCCTCTGCGCGGCTTTGTAGATGTCTTTGTCTCCCATACCGTAGTGTCTGATGAGCTCATCGGGCGTACCTGATTGACCGAACACATCTTTGACTCCAATGAATTCGATGGGTACAGGGAAATGCGCAGCCAAATATTCCGCCACTGCCCCACCGAGGCCACCGACGACCTGGTGCTCCTCTACGGTGACGATCGCGCCGGTCTCATGAGCCAGTTTGAGCACTGCTTCCCCATCGAGCGGCTTGATCGTATGGATATTGAGCACAGTGACGGCCTTGCCTTCGTCGGAGAGTTTGCGGGCGGCCAGGAGAGCTTTGTGCAGGAGGGCTCCGGTGGCGATGATGCCGACAGCAGTGTTCAATCGTTCTGATTTTTGAGTTTTGCCTGTCCCGCCAAGGCGGGATAAATTTGAGTTTTGGGTTTGTTTAGGATTTCGAATTTCTGATTTGAATATGATTTGTCCCTTCCCTATCTCGAACGGCGTCTCTTCCGTGGTCATGATCGGGGACTTCTCGCGCGCTAGACGGATATAGGTCGGGGTCGTGGTCTGCGCCGCGGCGATAGTGGCCTTCTTCGCTTGAATGGAATCGCACGGCGAGATGACGACCATATTGGGGATCACCCTCATGAGTGCGATGTCCTCGATGGCCTGGTGCGTTCCCCCATCGGGACCGACGGATACACCAGCATGCGATCCGGCGATCTTCACCGGTCGATCGTTGTAGGCGATAGTCGTCCTGATCTGTTCCCAATTCCTGCCGGGGCTGAACATGGCGTACGAGGTGATGAACGGTATCTTGCCCATGGCCGCCATACCAGATGCCACCGTAGCTAGATTCTGCTCGGCCACGCCGACTTCGATGAACCGTTCGGGGAATTTCTCCTTGAATTTGAGCATGTGCGTGGACTCGGTGAGGTCCGCGCAGAGACCCACGACATTCTTGTCTAGCTCACCCGCCTTCAAGAGCCCCTCGCCGAAGCCTTTGCGAATAGGGACCTGTTCGACGTCTGTATCGAAGAGCTTGGGGTTTAGTTTTTGTTCAGGATTCAACATTTGTTTAACTCAAAACGCAAAACTCAAAAGTCAAAACTTGTCGGTAACTTTACGAGCCTTGAGCCTAATAATACCGCTTGCAAGCATATTTGATAACTCAACACATTCGGTCTGTAGAGAACGAATTCTGTCTTTCGAGATGAGCTGTGCATCACCCAGCATCGCTAACCAATATTTAGTCTCATTAGCGCTCTTCAACGATATCTCATTATATCTTTTGAATTCTAATCTTGAGGTAGCTGAACGCGCCTCAACCAGATTTGCTCCTATAGAAGTAGCTGAACGGATAATCTGATCTGATATAACCAAAGCGCTTCTTTTATTTGGAAGCTCATTTGTAAGCTTGATCACATTGATACCAAATCGGTATGCCCGAGCGTGGAGATCCGTTTTTGAAGTTAGTTCTGTCATGCTAGTTTTGACTTTTGAGTTTTGTGTTTTGAGTTATCTCAGCGCTTCCCTCGCTGTCCTGATCTCCTCCTCCGTCCCCGGAGGCTTACCATGCCACTCGAACTTGCGTTCGAAAGCTGGAATCCCCTTCGAAGCGATCGTGTTGGCGATGATCACTGACGGCCGATCGAAGACCGCGCGCGCCTCGCCGAAGCCGCGATCGATATCGCGGAAATTGTGACCGTCGATCTCTACGACATGCCAATTGAAAGCACGCCATTTGTCTGCAAGAGGATTCAAGGGCATCACATCCTCGGTGAATCCGTCTATCTGGATATTGTTACGATCGACGATGACAGTGAGGTTCTGCAACTTCTCCTTGCCGGCGAGCATGATGCCTTCCCAATTATTGCCCTCATCGAGCTCACCATCACCAGTGAGGCAGTGGAACTGCGTGCTTGAGGTGCGACCTCGATCGATCCGATCTGCCAACGCCATACCGGTAGCTTGCGAAATACCACAACCTAGAGGGCCGGATGAATTCTCGAGCATCGGCAGATATTCTCGATGAGGATGACCTTGGAGACGTGTGCCGAATTTGCGCAAAGTCTTCAACTCGTCTACAGGGAAATATCCGGCGTGCGCCATAGTGGCATAAAGTACAGGACAAATATGACCATTGGAAAGGATGAGGCGATCGCGATATTCCCAGGACGGATTCTTGGGATCATGCTTGAGCGCATGGAAATAGAGATAGGCGAAGATATCGGCCATATCGAGCGGGCCGGCAGTGTGACCAGACTTGGCCTCGATCAGAGACTCGATGATAGAACGACGGATATCTTTGGCCTTACCTTCGAGGAAAGCGACCTTGTCGTCGGTGAGCGGGGACATTTGCATATTATTATACACTATATAAAAAGACAGCGCCCGGAGAGCGCTGTCATGAATAGATATATCTACTACTGTTTGTCTTTGCGTAACCGAGACATCCACCACGCGGAACGGGCGGGTTTCCTGCCGACATACTTGGTCTCCGACGGCGGCGACGATGGTGTCGGATCGAGTTCCATCTGCGTGCCCATATGAGACTGTGCCGTCGGAGACATCGGAGGATATTTCTTGGTGTGGAGATGCACGTCGACCGGGTCGGGATGCTCTCGATGGACGGGAGACTCGCATCCGCATCGACCGCCGCCGGTCTGTACGCATTGCTCGCATTGTCCGGCGACGCATGCGGGACAGGCGACTGGTCGGTCCACGGGGCGCGCGGATGGCGGGAGAGGAGGGCCATTCCTCTTTTTTCGCGATAATGGTCTCATTTTTTTAGAGCTCATGTGATACTTCCTTTCAATTTGTTTTGTTTTGTTTTGTTTTCTGAAAATAATGATACATCACAAAGTGTGATAAGTCAATCATCCCTATCGGCTCGGCGGCCGAGGATCAGCGAGCGAGGTCTTTGAATCGTTTGAGTGCGTCGAGATAGTTGTCGGCGCCGAAGATGGCCGATCCGACGACGAGACGAGTGGCGCCGGCATCGATGAGAGAGCGTGCATTGTCGAGAGAGACTCCCCCATCGACGGAGATAGGCAGATCCTGATTGGCTTCTCTGAATTTCTTGATCACGTCTATGACCTTCTCGTCGAATTCCTGGCCCTGGAAGCCGACATGGTCTATGCCCATGAATTGCACGCTCTGTATCTTTCCCTTGAATGGTTCGAGCTGAGCAAGTGGCGTGCCGATATTGAGCGCCAAACCGATCTCTACTCTTCCTTGGAGCATCTCGACAGTCTTCATGACATCCCCTTTCGCTTCTATGTGAATAATGATCCGCTTGGCTCCGGCAGTCACCCAATCATCTATCATCTCGGTCGGTTCATCGACCATCAGGTCTATCTCGAAATCCAGCTTCTCCCAGCCAGGTAGACCCTGTTCTTCTTTGAGAATCAAGTCGAAATTGTCGTCATGCTTTCGATAGGGCCAGGTGGCCTCAGGCGTGAATCTCCCATCACAGATATCTATCTGGACGGTTTTGATTTGGTCGACGATAAGCGCGATATGATCCTCGACTTCCGCAAAATCTCTCGGGAGTATGGCGGGTATGATGTCTATTTTCATGGAGTCATTCTATCATGACTAATAAGAAGAATCATGAAAAAATCAACAGCTCCGATGCAGAGCATCGAGGTATGTGGAATTAATGAGGTTTTGCCAATTGAAAATTACTTTCAATTGGAGAGAATTATGTGGCTCTATTTGGTATCTAATTGAAAAACTTTCTCAATTGGACAATACCACTGAAAAGCCCTGGTCTCAGAGACTCGACGACTTTGCACAAAAATCTTTGCCTTCTTATCCTTCCGCTTCACAAGAAAAATTTCATTCGATAGCATCAATCTGCGCATTCCTCCTCGCATGTCGTTCATCTCCGGAAAAAGGCGTGTCCAACCAAAGCTCGATCGCCTGTTTTGCCTCCTCCTCACTGACGAACCTCGCTCCTATGGAGAGCACGTTGGCGTCGTTGTGCTCACGCGAGAGCCGGATGATCTCCCTATCGCGTTCAGCATCGCCACCATACCAGACTATCGCGCGTACGCCCGGAAACCGATTGGCGACCATGGCCTCGCCCTGTCCTGACCCGCCGAAGATGATAGCCTTGGTGCCGCCCTCCATGTCCTCGGCGACTTTGAGCGCCGCGGCGGCCATATATGTCGGATAATCATCGCCATCGACGAGCCCGTGCGCGCCAACATCGAGCACGTTCAGGCCTCTGCTTTGTAGAGATGATTTGATGGATTCTTTGAGGGCAAAACCGGCGTGATCGGCGGCGAGGATGATGGATGTTGTTTTCATAGTGGTGAGTATATCAAAAAGTATGTCCGAGTATACCAGAGTATACCATCATACTGATACAGCTGGTCAGGAACCAGCGTCCACGGGGGCATACTGTCGTAGGAAGTACCTGATGACGTCGTTGTTCCCTGTCGCATGATCAGCATACTCGAAAGCTGAACCTGATGGAGTGAACGAGCCTTCTTGCGTGACGATCACATCGAAACCTCCTGCGGACGGGAACCAGCCGATCTCCGATCCCTCGAGACGGATGACTCTGTAACCTTCGAGAGCGTCATCAGAGCTGAGCTCATCCAACAAGCTCAGATAGAGCTCCCTATCTCCGGAGATACGGATGAGGTGCACGAAGACGACGTGGCCGGAGTCTATCGCGCGATATTCGGCGGCGATGCTCTGGTCACATATCTCTCCAGAGAGGCCCAACGATGCAGTATCCTCACGGTCTTTGATGGATGAGCACTGGAGGTCAGAGAGTCCCGCGTCGCCCGTGATGAGGGTGTATGTTCCCAGTGAGCGCGGAAATATCGAATCTGCCGTGGTGACCGTGGGGGCATCCTTGATCTGCTGACTGAAATAATAGACGCCGACAAGCGCGGCGGCAGACACCGCGAGGAGGATGATGAGGATCAGATAGTTCTGTCGAGGATGACGCATAGAGATGGAGATATTGTATCACAGAGAGATCAGGACTATAGCACAGCCGAGAGCGATGATGATGCGGTAGACGCCGAATCCCACGAAAGACCTTCTTCTGATAATCCGCAACAAGAACCTGATCCCGAACAGCGCTGTGACGAATGAGGCGATGAAACCGACAGAGAGCACGCCGATCTGACTGACAGAGAACAGTCCGCTATTCTTGTAGAGGTCGAGCACGGTAGCCGCGCCGATGGTCGGCACCGCCAGGAGGAATGAGAACTCGACGATGGCCGCACGCGACATGCCTGCCCCTAGGCCACCGAGGATAGTCGCCGCCGATCGCGACACGCCAGGAATCACGGCTACCGCCTGGGCTACGCCGATGAGGGTGGCCTTGGCATACGAGAGACTGTGGATATCCACGTGTGATGAGACCACCTCTTCGTGCGCAGAGACAACAGTGATTGAATCGGGTGTCTGACTCACATACGTCGCGTCGAGCGATACTTTTTTCTTGAGACTAAAGAGATATTCAAATACGATCAACACGACGCCACCGATGCCCAAGGCCCAGAGGAGCACGGATATGTTGCCGATGAGGTGTTCCTTGATGATTCCATAAAGAGCGAATCAGATGACGGCTGTGGGTATGAACGCCGCTAGGAGCTTCTTCAATACATCAATATCCAAGAATCTCTTCCAATATATGACCAGAACAGCTAGGATCGCGCCGCTCTGGATGGCGATCTCGAACGTCTTGACGAACGCGGTCTGATCGAGCCCGAGCAGCTCGGACGTCAGGATGAGGTGCGCCGTGGACGAGATGGGCAGGAATTCGGTGAAGCCTTCGACGAGGCCGAGGATGAACGAGTCGAGGAGGGTCATGGCGGTAGTATATCACCTGACCAGATACTGCACGATGATCACAGCCGCAAGGATGACGAAGATGCATCCGAGCGTGTAGCCGAAGAGCTGAACCGCCTCCCTCTTCTTGCCGTCGAGGTACCAGAGGATCGGTCTGCCGAGGATGAGCGCGCCGCTCACTGCCGCCGAGAAGACGAACAGGAGGAGCATGGCCAGCGGCACGAAGAACGTATCGTCTCCACCGCCGAATATCCGCTCGCCGAAAGTCATGAACGTAGCCACGAGCGCGACGTATGCCGCCATGAGGATGGCGTGTATGGATGCGTATTTGAGGATGGTGGATGTGGGCATCGGGTTATCTTACCACAATTTTAAGGCTATTTTCAGAACTTGACTTATATGTTATTATCATGCTATAATATATACAGAATGAATAGTAACGATAAGGCCTTAGGGAGAGTCTTTGCTAGTCTGTCCGGCAATCCTGAAATTTATATAGAATTGCCGATTGACTACTCATTGATGTTTGAGATAGATCGCTACGTACGCACGATCTCATGCGCTCACGGCGACACTCTTCTCTTAGCGGTTCCACTCCCAGTTTCTTGCAAGAACCAAGTTTTGCGAAAATTGTGGAGATATAAGTTTGAAGTCGAATCCAAAACTACGGACAATGGGCGAAAAAATATTTTGCTTCGCTATATTCGCAGAAAAAGATTCCTCTTCTTCTAAACCAATAGGTAATGCGATAAGTACCTTCAAACCTTATTCAGGATTTCCCCGCCGCAAGCTCAAAGCTTGCGGCAAATTCTTTTACACCAACCTCTCTACCCTAATTACATGCTCCACGAGAGTATATGTATATCCCATCTCATGTTATACCGGCTCATTTCTTTCGTCGATTGTCGATACTGGGGTTTTCTTTGAAAATTTGCCTACGATATAGCCACCCAGCGATCCGACAGCGACAAAGCCCAAAAATATTACTATCACCAGACCCCAAACGCCGACAAATGTGCATTGGAATGGCTTGTTTTCAGCAGAGATAAAACCGCACCCAAATAATCCAGCGGCAAAAACTATCAACAGTAAAGGAGATGCTGCAGTGAATATCGCCGTTCCGACAATTCCTCCTTTGACCCACTTATTTTTGGCACGAGCAAAGAATACTGCCAAGACCACGACTATCAACAATATGACCAGATAGAATTTAATTGGAAAAATCATGTTTTTAACGTAATGATCAGTATTTTTTTCATAATTTATCTAGATTAATCTTCCGGCTTTAATGACATGCTCCACGAGAGTATACGTATACCCCATCTCATTGTCATACCACGCCAGCACTTTGACCAAGTTACCGTCGACGACGCGCGTCATCTCCAGATCGGCGATGGAGGCATGATGGTTGCCGATGATGTCGCGAGAGACCAGCGGCTCCTCGGTGACAGTGAAGATGCCGTTCCAGCGCGGCTCTGATGCAGCTTTCTTGAGGATACCGTTGACCTCCTCAGCGGTCGTATTCCTCTTGGAGATGAAGGTGACGTCTACGATCGAACCGGCGACCACGGGCACGCGGATGGAGATGCCGTCAAATTTGCCGGCGAGCTGGGTGGCGACCTTGGTGACGGCGATAGCGGCGCCGGTCGATGAGGGCACGATGTTCATGGCGGCGGCGCGGCCTTCGCGGAGATCCTTCTTGGACGGACCGTCGACCAGCGCTTGCGAAGCGGTGTAGGCGTGGACCGTGTTGAGCAGGGCCTTCTCGATGCCGAGCGCTTCATCGAGGATGGCGATGAGTGGCGAGCCGGCGTTGGTAGTGCAGGAGGCGTTAGAAGAGATCTGACAACCCTCGAGCTTGTCTTCATTCATACCCATGAGGACGGTGACGCCCTTGATAGCCGCGTCATTGGCGTCTTTGACCGGAGCGGAGATGACCACGCGCTTGGCACCTGCGGCGATATGGACCTGGGCCTTCTCGCCGGAGGTGAAGAGACCGGTAGATTCGACGACGATGTCCACGTCGAGCTCGCGCCACGGGAGCTTGGTCGGATCTTTCTCGGAGACGAAGCGGACGTCATGACCATCGATCGTGAGGATGCCCTTCTCGGCATCAGCAGACACGTCAAACGGGCTGACGCCATAGGCGCTGTCATACTTGAGCAGATAGGCGAAATTGTCGATACTGCCGAGGTCATTGATGGCGACGAGCTCGATCTCCTGGCGATCCTTGGCAGCCTTGGCGAATGCCCTGCCGATGCGACCGAAACCATTGATAGCGACGCGGGTTTTTTTCATGGAAGATATGTTACTAGATAAGGTACCTTGATTGTACCATGGTAAATTCTATGGCGCATATGCTATATTCGATATTGGTTGGTAACTGCAAACAATGTACAAAAGGACTAGCTGATGAATGCATATGCATCGACGCACATTGATTCGTTTGAAAAATTGCTGCTAAACATACGTGAGGCGCTCGCCTACATGATGGATCACCGATCCAAAAAACGGCCGTCCCTCAATGTAGTGCATTTCGAACCTACACCGCGAAGGCAGGATATCGAAGATGGCCGAGCATGCTCCTTCCGCGTGAAGATCGCAGCCGGCAACAAATTTGACCTCATCGCAGTCGATTCGACAGACACCAAAGAGGCCATCATCAAGCAAGCGCACGAAGCAAAGGTCTTCAAACCGACGATATCACCTGACGACAATCCCGCGACGACTCCGGGACTTGCAGACCGTCTCTATCGTCTATTCAGAAGGTTCTTCAAACATCTCAAGAAGGTCGCGAGACGCTATAGCCACATCCGTGCCCGTCGCAAAACAAATCGATATGTGAGGATGCATACCCATGCGTCTGCGGCACGTTGAGTCAAACACTATTTGTTGGTACAAAGAAAACTAAGCGCGACCTAAAGGTCGCGCTTTTACTATATAGTCAGGCTATTTTTTGAGACGTACATACTCCCTACACAGCCTCCTCACCAGCCCCGGTCCCTCATAGATGAGACCAGTTATGAGCTGGACTAGATCTGCTCCCGCCTCGAATTTCTCCATAGCCGTCTCAGGTGACATCACACCACCCACGCCGATGATAGTAAAGCGTTTGCCATAGAGCTCACGTGTCTTGTATATGAGGTCCGTCGACATGTGAGTGCATGGCTTACCTGAAAGCCCGCCCTTGAATACAGCTGGCGCCTCCGATCGATCCTCGAGCGAATCATAATCTTTGTTGAGATTACCGATGACCACACCCTGAAGCCCGTGACGATCGATGATTTTGAGTAAAGCATCGAACTGTGACCACGGTATATTGATCGGCATCTTTACATAGACTGGTTTTGTGCATGGTATCTGTTTGAGGCGCGCCAGTAGACGCTCTAGAAGACCAGGTGAAGCGAACGTCTCTCCGCCGAACGAATTGGGGCAGGATATATTGATCGTATAATAGTCCCCTACCCCCTCCTCAGTGAGCCGACGGAACGAATAGGCATAATCCTCGATGCCTGCCTCTATCGAAGCGGATTGTTCGTCATTCGTGCGAGCGATAGAAACACCTACAATGAACTTCGGTTGCCGATTTTTTGATTTTTCAATTTTCAATCTTTCAATTATTTTATCCACCCCCTCATTCTTGAGGCCTTTGTTGACGAGGATGCTCCTCGAGTGCGGTAGGCGCGTCAGCCGAGGAGCTGGGTTGCCCGCGCATGGTCGTGCCGTGACCGATCCAGCCTCCTCGCCACCGAGACCGATCGAGCCGAGGATGTTCGTCAGCTTGGCGTCATAATCGAAGCCGGCCGAAAGCAGGAATGGCGTATGATAGACGATACCGTCGACCGTCCGAGACACGAGAGAGCCACGATACCCATAGATCGCGGAGACCATGGCGCGGCCGAGCGCGTACCTGCCCAGAAAAGCACCTATCGAGACGAAAAAATCATGGACGACTTCGGGATCAAATCGGAAAATGGTCGGTTTGAGAAGATGTTTGTAGATCATATGACTCGGATCGGGAATCGAGGAGGTTGCACCTACAGAGGTGCCACCTCCTTAAAAATCTGCTACAATACTATACTATCGATTATTCGTAATATCTATATGATGTTCAAGAAACTCCTCAACCCTTTCAAAAAACGCCCTGTTCTTTCTGGTGTCCTGGTTTTAGTCATTATCGTCATAGTCATCTTCTTTCTGCTCGGAACTCGAAAGGCTCCTCTGGAGACTATGGCGATAACTCGAGGCGAGTTTCTCAATGAAGTCTCCGCGTCAGGTAAAGTCATCGCCGCACAGAATTCTACGCTAGGCTTCGATCAGAGCGGTCGGATCGCTGCTATCAACGCGTCAGTTGGCGATGAAGTCATAGCAGGCACCATCCTCACACGCATCGACAACTCCTCCATCGCCGCCGATGTCGCTCAGAGACAGGCATCTCTAGACCGTGAACGAGCGGATCTCGCCGCGCTCTATCGAGGAACCCGTCCAGAACAGCTCGCTATCACCGAACAAAAGTACACCGATGCCTCATCCGCATTGATCATCGCCATGAATGACGCGTATCTCGAAGTCGAGGACGCCGTACTCGACGATATCGATAGTATGTTCCAGTATGGCAACAGCCCCAATCCAAATATCACTATCCGGACCACCGATCAGGACCAGGAGCGCGCCATCGAGAACGAGAGGCTCTCCATCACTCGCAAGCTCTCTGAATGGAAGAAAGCCCTCGTGGCGCTCGGAGCATCCAGCGCGGCGACAGATATCTCATCCGCCCGATCGGTCGGGGTCTCCTCTATACAGGCAGTGGAGACTTTCATCGCTCATATGGCGACGATTGCGGCCGACATGAGCGTCGGCAATTCCGGCTTGACGCAGAGCGAGATCGACTCCTATCGTTCTACCATCAATGGCGCCGGACAGTCGGTGAGCACCGCACGGTCAGCTGAGCAGACTTCCTACGCATCATGGGCAGTCGCGTCCAACAATCTCGCTTTGGAAGCATCAGGATCGACTCCTGAGGAAGTCGCTGCCCAAGAAGCGCAAGTCAAAGCCGCTGAGGCAGAGCTCGCTGTCGCACAAGCAAATCTGCGCAAGACTCTCGTAGTAGCGCCTTTCGATGGCATCGTGACCAAGATGGACGTAAAGGTGGGTCAGATCGTCTCCCCTGGCGACGCTTCGATAGCGATGATCGGCAAAGGACTCTTTGAGATCGAGAGCTTCATCCCCGAAGTCAACATCTCACGCGTCTCCGTAGGCATCCCCGCGATCGTCAGCCTCGATGCATATGGACCAGAAGTAGAATTTGACGCGACCGTCGTCGCCACAGACCCTGCTGAGACCGTCCGTGACGGCGTCTCGACATACAAGACCACGCTACGATTCCTCAATGACGATCCTCGCATCAAATCCGGCATGACCGCCAACATCCGCATCATCGCCGAACGCAATCCCGATGCCATCGTCATCCCCAAGAGCATCATCGAAGAGCGCGACGGGCTCAAGTTGATCCGTATCAAGATTGGCGAATCGACAGAGGAGCGCTCCATCGAGACTGGAGGTTCTACCGCCCTAGGACAAGTCGAAGTGATATCTGGGCTTTCCGAAGGAGATATCATCCTCATACCTCCGCTCAGGTAGCTCCGTCACCGCCATCACATGTCTTCATTACTCAATACCCGCATAGGATTCTTCTTGGCAGTACGCCAGATACGCCGGTCCAGCAAGTGGACGACAGGGCTCATCATCGCCGTCATGGTACTGACGACGCTCAATCTCGTGGTCGTATCCGGCATCCTCGTCGGATTGATCCAAGGAGCTATCGATGCTGTGCGCACGCACTATACCAGTGACGTCATCATATCTACCCTCAACAACAAGACGTACATCGAGAACAGCCCTGAGGTCATGTCGCTCGTCGAATCGCTTCCCGGGGTAGACAAGACGACCGCTCGATATCTCAAGGGTGGCGTCCTCGAAGCCAACTACAAGACGCGCATCAAAGACACCGACAAGCCCAATACTGCCGGATCGACCATCACCGGCATAGATCCGACTGATGAAGATTCGGTCACCGGTCTCGCGCAATTCATCGTCGAGGGATCCTACCTCGAACCGAACGACTACGATCAGGTACTGCTCGGATCATACCTCCTCAAAAAGTATCTCCCGATCGAGTCTCCCGGATTCACGACGCTCGAAAACGTCGGGCCGGGGAGCAAGATTCGTATCACGATAGGAGACATCGAACGTGAAGTCACCGTCAAGGGTATCATCAAGGCAAAGGTCGACGAGATCAGCCTCCGAACATTCATGGTGGACAATCAGTTCCGCAGCCTGATCGGCCGCAATGACAACAATGTCTCTGAGATAGCCATCAAAGTCGCTCCGGGATTTGACCCTGAGACGGTCAGAGACTCTCTCCTCCGCTACGGCGTCGGATCTGTCGCCAAAGTACAAACATATGATGATGCTCAGCCCAAGTTCATCAAGGACATGGTCGCGACATTCGCACTGCTCGGCAACATGATGAGCTCGATCGGTCTCGTCGTCGCCTCGATCACCATCTTCATCGTCATCTTCATCAACGCCATCACCCGCAGGAAATTCATCGGCATCCTCAAGGGCATCGGTATTCAGGGCAAAGCCATCGAGATGTCCTACGTCTTCCAGTCGATATTCTACGCTATCATCGGATCGACTATCGGCATCCTGCTGGTCTATCTCGTCATCCAACCTTTCCTCGCGGCGCACCCGATCGACTTTCCTTTCAGCGACGGCATCCTGGTGGCACCCTTTAGCGGCACTATAGCGAGGACGGCACTGCTCGTATTCACGACGATAGTGGCGGGATACATACCGGCCAGGATGATCGTCAGGAAGAATACGCTGGATTCGATATTGGGAAGAAAGTAATTTAAAATTCAAAATGCAAAAGTTAAAAGTACAAGTCAAAAGTAAAAGGTTCCTAGCAATATTTCAATGTGACACACTTTTGCCTTTTGCATTCTAACTTAACTTTTATGAACCAACATATAAATAACACACCACTAAAAAAGTTCTCTTTATTCTCACTGACCATCGGTGCTGTAGTCGGGATTATTGGTCTTATATTTTTCGGTGCATTGGGTATGTATACGAATAATCCGTGGTGGTTTGTTGCATTCGTCGCATTCTTCGGTTATCCAGCCATGGGATTAATAGCCATAGCGGCATTGTCATACATTGGGCATCTATTTTACAAAGGATCTGTGCCTAAGGCCATCCGAATTTTTGGCCTGGTTATCTGTATACTTATTGCACTACTCCCTGCGATAACTATACCCGTCCAGTATATAACACAGAAAAGTCTCGAAATAGAAAACCAATCACGCTGGGCACAAGAGAATACTCCAGAAAAATTACGTGCTGAGCAAGAACGTCTTGCTGACGAAAACATGAAAGCAAACTGTGCTCTCTATGAGAAATCCATACGTGCATGGAAGGATGGCGAGCCGAAACCGCTTAAACCAATCGGGTGTCCATAAAAACATATGATAGAAACCAAAAACCTCCACAAATCATTCCAGAACGGCAACGTCAAGACGGAGATACTGAAAGGTATCGATTTCAACGCCGAACGGGGCGAGTTCATCGCCATCATGGGACGTTCCGGCGCCGGCAAGAGCACGTTCATGTACCAGATGAGCCTTCTCGATGAGCCGACTTCCGGCGAGATCATCATCAATGGCGGACACATCGCCTCCTCCATGTCCAACGATGAGAAGACGCGCTTCCGCCTCAAACGGCTCGGCTATGTCTTCCAGGACTACGCGCTCATCCCCGAGCTGACAGCGCTCGAGAATGTGGCCGTACCGCTCCTGATGCAGGATATGCCCAAGAGGAAAGCTTACAAAAAAGCCGAGGAGGCGCTCAAGAAGGTCGGTCTAGCTACGCACATGAATCAGCTCCCCAGCCAGCTCTCCGGCGGCGAACAACAGCGCGTCTCCATCTCGCGCGCCATCGCCCATAGCCCGGACATCCTCTTTGCCGATGAGCCGACTGCCAACCTGGACAACGAATCATCCAAGGTCATCATGGGAATCTTCCAGGAGCTCCACAAAGCCGGCCAGACGATCATCATGGTCACCCACGAGCTCGAGTACGGCAAGATGGCCGAGAAGATCGTGAAGATCGATGACGGGAGGATCGTGGATGTGAGGAAGAATTAAAAACGCGTAGAAAGAACACACACCCCCGAGCCGCACAAGCGTCTCGGGGGTTTTATTTTCCTAATACTTCCTCACCACCCCCGTCACCACCGCGACGATCTTGATATCGTACTCGGGATAGATAGGGCGATACTTCTTGTTGGCAGGCTCGAGATAGACCGTGCCGTCTTTGCGACGGAAATACTTCATAGTCCAACCTCCGTCCACCTCGGCGATGACGATGTCGCCTTCTTTGGGGTTCGATGCGCGCTCCGCAACCACCAGGTCACCTTCCTGGATGCCCGCCTCGATCATGGAGTCACCCTTGACCTCGAGCAGGTAGGTTTTGTCCTTGTCATTGATCAGGTACTCATCGATACTGATGGTGTCGAGGATGGTCTCCTCGGCTACCGTCGGGAATCCAGCTTCGACCAATCCGAGCATCGGTACCTCGCCGATGAGCTTGTTGGGGATCAAGCGGCCGCTCGAATCCTTGTCGAGAACCCCCTCCCCTATGAGCTTGTGAACCAGCTTGGAGGCGGCGTTCTTGGACTTGAAACCGACGAGCGACATGATCTCGGCATAGGTCGGCATGCGACGAGTACGTTTGTAGAATGACAGGATCTTTTTTTTATAATCTGAAGACATATAGCTAGTTCAAAAGTTAAAAAGTATCGAGTTAAAAAGCTGCAAAAGACTTTTTGACTTCGTCTACTGTCATATATTATACAGCGAATCCGAACACTCTCCCGAACATGGACTGCCTCGTGAGACGCTGGAGTTGGGAGGTCAGCATCTTGTGGCGAAGCGACTCGCGACGATACGACAGGCCGCGGATGATGCGCATGTCGATCTCGCGATTGAGACGAGAGATCTCGTGACGGAGAGTACGGATGACTTGGTGTTTGCTCATAGTGGGTAGATATTAGAGCTGATAATTGCTCGAATACAGTATAGGTGAACATCCGTTCACCTGCAAGTGGTAGGGTGTGGATAACAAAATACGCAGGTCTACCCTGCGTATCTCGTTCCTATTTCGCCTTCTTCTGATGGATCATCAAGCAGTTGCCATCGGGATCCTTGATGACCGCCACGTATTCGATCCAAACTGATCCGTCGGTAGCGGGAAACTCGGAACTCGGCTTGAGACCGAGGATGCCCTCATAGGAGGCGCGGGCCTTTGCCTATAACAATGCATAGTCTAACATCCGTTTTTCCACATCAGCACCCGCAACTTTGAATTTGACCTTGTCTCCTAAAGTGAACCGCTTCCCCGTCCTCTGCCCGACGATCGAGTACGTCCGCTCATCGAAAACATAGAAATCGTCGCCGAGCGCGCGCATGCCGACCATGCCCTCGGATCTGGTCTCCTCTTCCTCGACATAGATGCCCCACTTGGTCACGCCGGATATCTTGCCGTGGAACTCTTGGCCGACGCGCGTGCTCATATACTCGACCTGCTTGAGCTTGCGCGAGGTGCGCTCGGCGTCGGCCGCATCGATCTCGCGATCGGTCGAAGTTTCGGCGATCTTCTGGAATGCGACGATGTCGGTATCCTTGAACGGCTCATTGTGGAGATGCTGAGCGAGGATGCGATGGACGAGAAGGTCGGGATACCGACGGATCGGCGAAGTGAAGTGCGTATAGAAATCGAACGCCAAGCCGAAGTGCCCGATATTGGCTGTGGAATAGACGGCCTTCTGCATCGAACGGATGACAGCGATGCTGATCAGCGACTCGTGCGGCGTCCCCTCTATCTCGTCGAGGAGACGATTGATATCGTACGCATTGACCTTGCCATCCTTGTGCCGCAGATCATATCCCAGAGCACGCACGAAGAGAGCGAGCTCCTTGATCCGCTCTTCGTCGGGAGTGTCGTGGATGCGATAGATGGCTCCGGTGTCGCGCTTCCCCTTCTTCTTGATCTGGTCGTAGATGAAGCGCGCGACCTCGCGATTGGCGAGCAACATGAACTCCTCGACCAGCTTGTGCGTGTCGAGGCGCGGCTTGACGTAGACGCCGATGGGCTTGCCTTGAGGGTCGAGCCTGAACTTGACCTCGTCCTGCTCGAACTCGATGGCGCCTTTGGAGAATTTCTCTTTCTGAAGGATCTTGGCTATCGTATTCAGCGTCACGAGCGCATCTCTGTACTGCATGCCCTGTTCGGCCGATTCGACGGTTTGCATCCCTTTGGCGTACTTCTCTATATTCTTCGCGTCGCCATCTATAGCGGCTTGGGCAGTCTCATAGGTGAAGCGGTGAGTGGAATTGATCGCCGTCTTGCCGAACCAGCGCTCATGGATAGTACCCTGATCATCCATGACGAACACCGCCGAGAAGGTCAGTTTGTCCTCATGCGGATTGAGACTGCAGACATCGTTGGAGAGCGCTTCGGGGAGCATCGGGATGGTACGATCGACGAGATATACGGAACATCCCCTCTTGACCGCTTCCTTGTCGAGCGCCATATCGGGACGGACATAGTGAGACACGTCGGCGATATGAACGCCGATCTCGTAGAGAGACCCCGATTCACCGCCCTCTCTTACCTCATAGCTCTTATCTCTTACCTCTTCTTCTGTGATCTTCCTGAACGATATCGCGTCATCGAAATCCTTGGCATCGAAAGGATCGATCGTGAAGGTCGGCACGTCTCTCATGTCGCGGCGATGGGAGAGCTCATCCGCAGGAATGTCATGTCCGGCACGTTCGATCTCCGCGGCCTCCTGTTCGACAGCCGCCGGAAACCCGACCTCGAATCCCTTCTCGAGGACGATGGACTCCATCTCTACGTCATTGAGGCCTTTCTTGCCGAGGACACGGACGATCTTGCCTTGGGGATCCTTCTTGGGATCAGTCCAGGGGAGAAGATCGACCAGGACCTTGTCATCTTTATTGGCCTTTTTGGCCTCTTCGGGCGCTAGGTCGATCTTCACGTACATCTTGCGATCATCGGGTATGACCACGGTCTTGCCGCCGTCGGTGCCGACGATGCCGACGTATCTAGTCTTGGCACGTTCGATGACTCGCACGACCTCTCCGATCCGTTCGTTTTTCCCTATTTTCCTCGAATCTTTCAATCCCGCCTTTGGCGAAATCAAGATCCTAACTTCTACTGTATCCCCATTGAGCGCCGTATTCAAAAAGCCTGGTTCGATATATATAGAATCTCCCTTCTTGGTGTCCTTGGGATCATCGACGAAACCGGCCCCCTTGGCGATAGTAGAGATACGACCGATGAGCAGAGCTCCAGCGGACGATCTGTCCGACTTCATAGACGGACGCATCGGGGCGCGACCATGGGGTAGTTGCGGTTTATTCCTGCGGGCTTTTTGATCCTTGTGACCCCTCTGGGGGTGTTGGTGATTCATAAGAGGAACACTATACCACAGAAAGTGCCCGATAGACCATCTCTCGTGGTATACTACCTATCACTATGGAACAGACGAATTATCAGATTCCTCCCACTGGGCAACCTCAGCCAGCTCCTACAGATAGGATTCACGAAGTCGCCGAGACGCTCAATATACACCTCCCCGAAGACACGAGGACCCCTCTCCTAGATGGCATGATTGCGCTCCTCTCTTCGATAGGCGGCATCAGCATCCTGGCAGGTATCGTAGCTGACATATTCCAGCCTGACCATGTATCACTCCACTCTCTGCTGTGGCAGATCATCACTGGTATAGTGATGATCACCGTCGGCTATGGCATCCTGACGCGCAAAGGATGGACCGTCTGGCTCTATGGCGCCATCAGTTTGTCGAGCCTCTTCTTCAATCCGGTCCTAGCCATCATGCCACTCCTGATCGTCAGCTATCTGTATTCACGAAAGATCTACTTTGACCGCAATGCTCCCAAGGAGATCCTGCTCAAACTCATCCAGACCATGTCTGGGAACGGAGAGAGGCACATCAGTCACGATAATTAGTTATCCCTCTTCTCGAAATCCTCCTCCTTGCTGATCCGATAGCGCCTGATAGCCAGCCAGACGATGACTATGATAATAGCTCCCCAGATGATGACGTTGATCAATCCGGCAATCATGGTTGGATGTTAGGCGAGCTTGACGGCTGTGCCGTAGACGAGTATCTCGGCGGCTCCCTGCATGATCATCGACGTCGTCATGCGCACGCCGACGACGGCGTCGGCGCCGAGGTTCTCCGCGTCAGCGATCATCCTCTGGATGGCCTGCTCGCGCGAATCGGCCTGCAACTTGGTATACTCCTCCAGCTCACCGCCGACGATGTTCTTGAGCCCCGCGATGATGTCGTGACCGACATGTCGTGCACGGACTGTGCTCCCTGTACTGGACCCCTTTTGTCAGACACTAACCTTGTGTGAAGAATTGTACGCCGCG
>CAZIVT010000014.1:0-19428 GCA_964543075.1 uncultured Candidatus Saccharibacteria bacterium
CTAGGACGCAGGTATTTCACGAGCGAGTTCCGCAGGTCGCGGAGGGGATATCATACCGTGGGGGATGAGTTCTCCTTGGGGGTTGAACGGTGCTTTCTTTGCTGGGGATTGCGATTCCCGTCGCAACAGATAAGATGCGGCTGATATTCCGGCCGCGTCTGTGCTATTCATCCCTCCTGCTACGGGCATCATCAGATGTTCTTTGATACAGGGCAGATATCTTTGGCAGGTCCCGCAAGCATCTCGGAACAGCCCACGAGTACCTCTCCTCTCCCAAAAATCGTAGTCGCTATTTTTGGTTTTGACTTGTGGCATAGTTTGTCAAACCGTGGCTTAAACGGCCGAGATATCAAGACACATATCTCATGAAATGTACATGAAAACTTTGGAAGAAATTGAGATCTCTGCGGCGGGCGGCGGAGAGGACAGTGACGAGCAACTGTACGTGGCCAAGGTCGACTCCTTCTTCTTTGTTGCGACGGGGGACCAAACGACGGCAAGGTGGTGTTTTTGGGCGGCGGGAGAGGCGAAACGATGAAAAAATGAAGATTTTTTGGCAGCGGATGGTGAGGCAGGAGCGAACCGTATCTTACTCCTTCTCTCTTTTCTCCTCCATTTCTTATTGACTCCAGCTCCCATTTCTGATACGCTACCACCTACATATGTCTACCAAAATCGCGGCCAATAAGGCCATAGAAAGCATGTTCTCCGCCGGAGCCCATTTTGGCCTCGGCCGTTCGCGCAGGCACCCGACCATCTCGCCGTTCATCTTTGGTACCAAGAACGGCACAGACATCCTCGATCTCGAGAAGACATCACAGACGCTCGAGGACGCTCGTGCCGTCATCGCGGCTCTCGGCAAAGAAGGCAAGACCATTCTCTTTGTCGGCGGAAAAAAGGAGGCATCAGGAGCTATCAGGGATGTCGCTCAATCTCTCAGTATGCCGTATGTAGATGGGCGCTGGATCGGAGGCACACTCTCCAATTTCACCCAGATCAGGAAGCGCATCGACCGCTACGAGAAGCTCACATCAGATCGTGATAGGGGAGAACTCTCCAAATACACCAAGCGCGAGCGCATGCTCATCGACAAGGAGATCGACTCTCTCGAGCGTATGTTCCTCGGCATTGTCCCGATGAAGAAGATCCCCGATGCTGTCGTCGTCATAGATCCACGTCGCGAGAAGAACGCCGTCAAAGAGGCGAGCGATATGGGCGTCACGGTCATCGCAGTCGCAGGATCGGATTGCAATCTATCTGAGGTCTCGCACGCCATCGTCGGCAACGATGCTTCGAAGTCGAGCATCCGCTACTTCCTCGATGAGGTCGCGTCTGCCTATCGTGAGGGCGAGAAATCCAAGAGCTAATCAACCCATCGATCACGATGTTTAGTCCATTCCTGATATGGAAGCCGAAGAGGAGAGGACAGCCCGACCAGCCGCCTAGATCATCTGATGTGCGTGCCTTGAGAGAGAGTCAGGCAAAGCTGTCCAGGAAGCTCTCTGTCCCTCCCGAAGATATCATCACCACTAATCACACCACATCTATGTCCAATACCATCAGCACCGATACCGTCAAAGAACTCCGCAATAGGACCGGCATCTCGGTCATGCAGTGTAAGAAAGCCCTCGAAGAGGCTGGTGGTGATATGGAGAAAGCGCTGGTCATCTTGCGCAAGAAGAGCGGTGAGCTCTCCGCAAAGAAGGCTGATCGTACCTTCGGAGCAGGGACCGTGCAGGCTTATATCCATACCAACGGCAGTGTCGGAGCCATGGTCGAACTCGACTGTGAGACCGATTTCGTCTCCAAGAACAGTGAATTCCAGGCTCTGGCTCGCGAGATCGCTATGCACGTCACAGCCATGAATCCCAAGTTCATCGACAAGGACGCCATCACCGAAGCAGATATGAAGACCGCGCGGGAGGTTTTCCAGGCAGAGGTCCAGGACAAGCCGGCCGCCATGAGGGACAAGATACTCCAAGGCAAGCTGGATACGTACTTCGCCGACATGGTGCTCCTCGATCAGCCATTCTTCAAGAATCCTGAAGTGACCATCCGTGGCCTTATTGATGCGGCTATCCAGAAGTTCGGCGAGAAGACCGCGGTTGCTCGATTCCAGAGATTCAAGATACTCGAGAGTTGAGCGGTTACAAGGTACGTAGTTGCATGGTCTTTGTCGGGAAACACGGTAACAACGAACTATGTAACTATGTAACTATGTAACTATGTAACCACTATGTACACCCTTGTCATCATCTTCTATACGTCATTCGCCGGCATCATCCTGATGCTCCTCTTGAAGCGCCATGAAGCGCGTACAGGCAGGCCTACCATCGTCTCACGACTCGGTCGGGGGAGCGACCGGTTCTTCCATGGCGTATTCGATGGTATCGGGAGATTCTTCTCCTATCTCAATAGGCACACGTTCACAGCTCTCGGCAATTGGATTGTCTTTCACGTGCTCGTGCGTATCCGCAAGATCTATGTCGCTCTCAAGGCGCGATTCCTCGCTCATCCGCATGGCAAGAAGATGATCGATGCTATCCGTGGACGGGGAGAGGTCAGGGATCACGGGGCATCTTTCTACCTACGGAGGATCGCGGACAAGTAAAACATGCAGTATAAAGCGTGAGATTTGAGGGTTGGCTATGATATTTGAATTTTTCAATGTAAACTGTAGACTCCTGAGTGATCCTTGCCACCTTAGCTCAGTCGGTAGAGCAACGCTTTTGTAAAGCGAAGGTCCCCAGTTCGATCCTGGGAGGTGGCTCATAGATAGTTAAAAATTTAAAGTTTAAAATGCAAAATTGGGTCGCACAGCATGCATCATGACGGATATCCAAGGAGAATCGCAGAAGTTCGGCCGAACGGATCTACGGATCGGACGGGCGGACGAGCTCATAGGTAAGGACAGGGTCATCTATCGTGCCTTGGAGATCTTGCCAGGCATCCTCTCATGGGGGACTATCATCGGCGCGATCGTCGCATCCTACTATATACCCTACTACGCCGCCATATTCATCATCGCGTTCGATGCGTATTGGTTCCTCAAGACCGTATTCCTCTCGATCCATTTGCGCAAAAACTGGAGACGGACGCGCCACGCGCTTCATCATGACTGGAAGGCATCCTTGTCTACGCTCTCTGGATCGGATCGTCTCTACCACATGGTCATCCTGCCATTCTATCGGGAGGGCTATGAGGTCATCGCCAAGAGCCTCGATGCGCTCGTGGCGGCTGACACTGACCACAGACGCATGATCGTGGTCCTCGCCTCTGAGGAACGCGCCGGACATGAGGCCCAAGCGTCTGCCGACCGTGCCCGAGTGGAGTATGCCCCTCTGTTTGGGCATTTCCTCGTCTCAGTCCACCCTGGATCTACCCCGGGCGAGATGGCCGGCAAAGGATCCAATATCTCATATGCCGCAGAATACGCGCGCACAAAGATCCTCGACCGCGCTCAGATACCCTATGGTGCCGTGGTGGTATCAGCGTTCGATATTGATACTGTGGTATATCAAAAATACTTTTCCTGTCTATCATGGCATGTCCTCTCGCATCCTCGGCCTCTCCACGCCTCATTTCAGCCTGTACCCCTCTACAACAACAACATCTGGGATGCTCCAGCTCTCTCTCGTGTTGTGGCATTTTCCGGGACATTCTGGCAGATGGTCCAGCAAGAACGTCCTGAGCGCCTCGCGACATTCTCTTCGCATGCAGTTCTCTTTGAGACTCTATATCGGGTCGGCTACTGGCAAACCAACATGGTTTCTGAAGACTCTCGCATCTTTTGGAACTGTTTCATGAGATATGGAGGAGACTACGAGGTCGTACCTATGGCGTATCCTGTCTCCATGGATGCCAATCTGGCGCCGACGTTCTGGAGGACTATGAAGAACATATATCTCCAGCAACGCCGATGGGCATGGGGTGTCGAGAATGTCCCATATATCCTTTTCAATTTCATCAAGAACAAGGATATCCCGCTCCGTACGCGTCTCCGCATGTCATGGGTCCAGCTCGAGGGGTTCTGGTCGCTCGCGACCAATCCGATTCTCATCTTCCTTCTCGGCTGGTTGCCGAGCATGATCGGGAGGGGAGGGTTCTCGTCATTGGTCCTTGCGTACAATCTCCCTGTTATCACGCGCGATATCATGATCGTGACCATGTTCGGTATCGTCGTATCGGCATACATCGCTATGACGCTCCTACCCCCGCCTCCGACTGGCATTTCGGTGTTTCGTAAGATCATGATGGTTCTCGGCTGGGTATTTGTACCAGTAACCATCACTATATTTGGCGCACTTCCTGCACTGGACGCGCAGACACGCCTCGCCCTAGGGCGCTATATGGGCTTCTGGGTGACTCCCAAGCACCGCCGATAGCATTTGGCGTCGGTCGGTGCTAGAATCCATCCCATGGATATATCCACGCCAATGTCTCGCAGGCATCGTCGTATTTTGGCCGTCACAGCGCTGTGCGCCTTTGCTGTGCTGGTACCATCGCTTGTCCTCTATGCGAGCGGATACCGCTTTTCCACGGAGGATGGCCAGTCGACTATAGTCCCGACGGGCGCGCTGTACGTAGGTCTGCCAACCTTCGCTGATATGACTGTCTTCATTGATGGTGCCGCCCATGATTCACCCGGCATCTTCTCGAGTACGCTCTTGATCAGGAGCGTGCATCCCGGATTCCATCAGATAGATGTTGTCGCGAGCGGCACGGCTCCATGGCACAAGGATGCCTTCGTCTTGCCAGGGAGGGTGTCGTACAGTTTCCCATTCATGGCTCCCGAGACGATCCCGCTCATCCCGGTGGTGTCGGATGATACATCATCCACGACAGCGCACGTCGTCTCAGACGCGCGTATCCTAGAGCTCATACAGTTGGCCGCATCCTCTACTGAGGGAGTCCTGGCGACCTCCAGCGTTTCAGCAGTCACTCAGGGTGATACCGCTCTCTGGCTCGATGATGGGCATACTATCGTCGTCGAATGGAGAGGACATCCTTCCGAAAGTCCCTATTTCTTTTGTAGTGTGATAGATGGTGGAGAAGTCTGCTTTGAACAGATCTTCATGCCTATAGGAACAGAGGTATCACAGGTAGCGTTCTTTCCTGGTCGAGATGACGTGATCCTTTTTGCTACAGCTCAGGGGATATTTGCGCTCGAGATTGATCGTCGCTCGGATATGGCGGCCATCCCGCTCTATCGAGGCCATCATGAGGGGGTCGCCATCTCTGCGGGGGAGATATATGTCGTCTCTCATGGAACACTCTACTATATCGATATGCAGATGAAATAGCCACTTTTTTCTGCTACAGTAATACTCATCATGCGCAACCATATCGTCATCACTGATCCCCATGAACGCGAGCTCATCGCCGCATTGGAGGGACGCACGGACGCCAAGAGCCTGCGCATCAAGAGACTGCTCTCGTTGCCCGATCTCACCAAGAAGCCAGGCTCGCCGGTCAAGATACTCTTCGACCGCATCCTCGACCTGCCTCGCTTCCGTGATTTCGATATCGTGGAGTTCCCGCGGATCGTCTCGATCGAGCAGAATTTCGACCTGCTCAATACCCCTATAGACCACCCGAGCCGTCGCGAGACTGATACCTATTATCTGGATCAAGACCATATGCTCCGCACGCAGATGACGGCATTCTGGTCTTTTTATCTCAAGGATCCTGCTGTACGAGCGCGTTTAGAAAAAGAGGGAGAGATCAGGGCTCTCGCTCCCGGCATTGTCTACCGCAAAGATGAGATAGATAGGCATCATTTCCCGGCTTTTCACCAGATCGACGGTCTGCTGATCTGCAAGAAGGACAAGAAGGTCATCACTCAGGACGACCTCAAGGAGGTGCAGGCTGATCTGGCACAGAGCGTCTTCGGCAAAGGGATCGAATACAAATTCCTCGAAGATACCTTCCCATATACTGTCGAAAGCTTGGAAATGGACATCATGTTCAATGGGAACTGGCTGGAAGTCAACGGGGCCGGTCTGGTCAATCCAGTGGTCCTGCGCAACTTCGGTATCGATCCAGAGGTCTACAATGGCTGGGCATTCGGCTTCGGTGAGCGTCTAGCCATGATCAAGATGGGCATACCGGATATCCGCATCCTCTGGTCGGAGGATCCCCGCATTACCGCGCAATTCACGGATATCGATAGCGTCTATAGGGAAGTCAGCAAGTATCCGCCGATCGTGCGCGATATCTCCTTCGTCGTCGATACGAGCGTCAATCTCAATACGTATTTCGAGACGGTCCGTGACATCGCCGGAGACCTGATCGAGGAGTTCAAGCTCACGGATACCTACGAGAATGCCGAGAAGTTCGGCGCCGGCAAGGTCAGCTACACTTTCCGCATCGTCTATCGCTCGCTCGAGCGCACGTTGACCAACGAGGAGGTCAACGCGCTCCATGATAAGATCCGTCAGAGGACGGAGCAGGAGTTCGGGGCGACAGTACGGTGATCTATATTCATATTCTCCGAGAGATCCCGCACAAAAGACCCGCCGATAGGGGCGGGTATGTATCATCTGTGTGTGAGGGGTCTGCATGCTCAATCGCAGATCTTCTTGATCCGTATCGAGCATATGTTGCCGCGACGATCCTTCCTTATCTCGATGAAATCCTCACCTTCATACGAGAAAGTCAGCGTGTTTTTTTGCTTGGACCAATAATTGGAACCCTTGTTTGCTCGATATCCCCAATGAGACCGTGCGTTGTGCTGTATCTTTTGGATAGTCACGGGGCGGGTCGACGATCAGAGCGAATGATCGAACGATGGCGTGTTTTTCCGACACATCTTGCTCCATGAAGCCGATAGATGCGATCGACCATGGTTGTGCATGCGTATCTGAGAATAAGACCTTGCAACGCGGATCGAATGAGATCGGCGCCCTACTCCAAACAGCTGATTTGTTCATAGATGTGTTTTCTCCGGATTATATTTTGCCTACATCTGCAATAAAATGCAACTCATACGTCATCGCGACACACATCGAGGCGTCTGTGAACTTGTGCGGCTTTTTGTGTTTGGTACAATTCCATCATCTCAACTATCTTTTAGGTCGCCGCATCATATCACACGTACCTCGCACTCCTAGGACATGCGGACATCGGGATCGATTGTCAGCGATAATCACGCCTTCACGCATGTCAATCATGACTATTTCACCATTCCAGCCGCATCGAGATGAGTATGTCACCAAGCGGGAGTTCGTCGAATTCAAAGTCGACATGAGGAATTTCCGTCTCGAGTTCGGAGATTTCCGCGATGATATGTATGGCTTTATAGGAGATACTCGCAAACGATTCGATGCCATTGATGCGCGTTTTGACCCTATAAACGCTCGTTTCAATACTGTCGATAAACGTTTTGACGCTATCGATGCTCGGTTCAATGCTGTTGATTCGCGGTTCAATGCTATCGATGAGCGTTTCAACGCCATAGACTCTCGGTTCAATGCCATCGATGCACGCTTTGATACCATCGACGCTCGGTTCAATGCTATCGATGAGCGTTTCAACGCCATTGACGCGCGTTTTGATGCCATCGACGCTCGTTTCAATGATGTCGATATTCGTTTTAAAGCCATCGACGCGCGTCTGGATGCTATCGAACATCGGCTTGCATCCCACGATCAGCGATTGGATGCATTGACGAGGAGCATGAATGAGCTCCGGGAGGAGATACCTCGTCATAT
The DNA here is from genome assembly GCA_964543075.1 of uncultured Candidatus Saccharibacteria bacterium. Classification (GTDB taxonomy): domain Bacteria; phylum Patescibacteriota; class Minisyncoccia; order Phycocordibacterales; family PALSA-1337; genus C7867-002. The sequence goes on from CAZIVT010000014.1 coordinate 7,713, forward strand.
GGCGCTCCTCAGGGAAGGCTTCCGCGATGATCTCAGGGCGGCGCTGGAATTCCTCAAAAAGGACTAAGAAAACGGGCTACCGTGTAGGTAGCCCGTGATGGTTTATATTATAACAAATACACAGCTAGTAGTCAAGAGGCATTTCGGCCTCTTTTTTGCTATACTTACAGGGTAAGAATACTACCGATTCGAGCAGACAGATACCCCTCAGTTGAGCCAAATTTTCAATTTTCAATCATTAATTTTCAATTACTCTCATGTCTTCCGATAAAGACGCTAAAAAATCCTCGCCTTCGCCCAAGGCTTCGGCGGAACGAGCGAAAAAGAACGACTACGGCGCCTCATCCATCCAGGTCCTCGAGGGTCTCGAGCCGGTGCGCAAGCGCCCCGGCATGTACATCGGCACCACCGGCCCTGACGGCCTTCACCACCTCATCAACGAGATCTTCGACAACTCGCGCGACGAAGCCATGGGTGGCCACGCCGATGACATCGAGATAGCGCTCCTACCCGGCGATCGCGTGCGCGTCACCGACAACGGCCGCGGCATCCCCGTCGGGACTCACCCCAAGACCAAGATATCCGCTCTAGAGATGGTCATGACCACGCTCCATGCTGGAGGCAAATTCGGCGGCGAAGACAGCGGCTACAAGGTCTCCGGCGGCCTCCATGGCGTCGGCGCTTCGGTGGTCAACGCGCTTTCTACCTATGCCAAAGTCCTGGTCCATACCGAGGGCAGCGTCCATCTACAGGAATACGCCCTCGGCAAGCGCAAAGCTGCGGTCAAGAAGATCGCCTCGACCAAGAAGCACGGCACCATCGTCCTCTTCGAGCCAGATCCGACCATCTTCAAGGAGGGCACGACTTTCGACTTCAAGCGCGTCGTCAACTATATGCGCCAGCAGGCGTATCTGGTGCGCGGCTTGCGCATCAGCGTGATCGATGCGCGCGGACAGCGCCCCGGCTTCGGTTCTGATGACGATGACGTCTTCTATATCCGCGACATCGGCGTCGATGCCCCGTCATACACGTTCTTCTTCGATGGAGGCATCGTCTCGCTGATCAAATTCACCAATCAGACCTACAAGCCGCTCCACAAGAACATATTCTATGTGGAGAAGCAGGTCGAAGGCGTCGAATCGGTCGAGGTGGCGCTCCAGTATGCCGATGACGTCTCCGGCAGAGTCATGGCCTTCGCCAACGACATCTACAATCCGGAGGGCGGCACCCACGTGACCGGCTTCAAGACGGCGCTCACTCGCACGCTCAACACCTATGCCAAGAATAACAATCTCGCCAAGGGTGAGGGAGAGAGCTTCACCGGTGACGATGTGCTCGAGGGACTGACCGCGGTGATCTCCGTCAAATTGCGCGAGATCCAATTCGAAGGCCAGACCAAGGCCAAGCTCGGCTCAATGGAAGCGCAAGGAGCCACGGCGACCGTCTTCGGCGAAGCCTTCACCGCCTTCCTCGAAGAGAATCCCGAGGATGCTCGGGCGATCGTCAGCAAGGCCGTGCTCGCGATGAAAGCCCGCAAAGCCGCCAAGGCGGCCAAGGACAGCGTCTTGCGCAAGGGAGCGCTCGAGGGCATGACCTTGCCGGGCAAGCTTGCCGACTGTCAGACCGGCGATCCGGCCGAATCGGAAGTATTCATCGTCGAGGGAGATTCAGCGGGCGGTACCGCCAAGCAGGGCAGAGACAGACGCACGCAGGCGATCCTTCCTCTGCGTGGCAAGATCCTCAATATCGAGCGCGCTCGCCTCGACCGCATGCTCTCATCCGAACAGATCAAGAATCTCGTCCTGGCCTTCGGTACGGCGATCGGAGACACCTTCGACCTCTCCAAGCTCCGTTATCACAAGATCATCCTCGCCACCGACGCGGACGTGGACGGCGCCCATATCCGCACGCTCATCTTGACGCTCCTCTACAGGTATTTCCGTCCGCTCATCGATCACGGCTATGTCTATATCGCCCAGCCGCCCCTCTACAAGGTCAAGCGCGGCAAGGAGGTCATGTATTTCTATACCGAAGAGGAGAAGGTCAAAGCGCTCGGCAAGAACGTCGAGATCGCGGATACGATCGATGATGCCGCTCTCGAGGAAGACAAAGAGAGGCTCTTGGAAGCGGCGGGAGATAAATCGGAATCACAAAATCCGAAATCTGAAACAGATCCACATGCTGGAACCTCAAAACAACCGGCCAAAGTCTCCATCCAGCGCTACAAGGGTCTCGGCGAGATGAACGCCGAAGAGCTCTGGGAGACGACCATGGATCCGACGCGCCGTATCCTCAAGAAGGTCACCGTCGAAGACGCGCAGGAAGCCGACAAGGTATTTGATATGCTGATGGGTCAGGATGTCCCTGCACGCAAGTCTTTCATCCAGTCCAACGCCAAACTGGCCACGCTCGATATCTGATTGGCCTTTCTCTAGCTTCTAGTATCTAGTTTCTTTCTCCTATACTGTCTTGACTTTGAGTCTGGACTGGCGCTTCTTGTCGAGCTTGGGGAGCTTGATGATGAGCAGGCCATGCTTCTCGACGGCTTCTGCTTCATCCACATCGATCTCCTCAGGGAGGGAGATAGAGCGTGAGAATGAACCCCAGTAGAGCTCGCGCGCGAAATAGTCGTCGTCATGAGCCACGCGCTCTTCTTCGCGGGTGCCACGGATAGTGACCATATCGCGCGTGATGGATACCTCGAGGTCCTCGGGACGCACACCAGCTATCATGGCCTTGACTACGATCATCTCAGATGTCTGGTAGACATCGACAGTGAGCTCTGCGTCGCGATCGGTCTCCTCATCCACCCAGGAGGATGTCTCAGAAGGCGCTTTCTTGGCGACTTTTGTCTCGGCCTCTTCTTCCATGCGGACGGTGCCGGTGAGCCGCTCGAAGAATGATCGCTTGTCTTTGGACATGATAAAAAGTATTAGGGTTTAGTAAAGCTGCTGTTCGATGTGACTATTATAGATTGAAAGATTGAAAATTGAAAGATTGATAAAGATTGATATGTTGTGCATAAGTCCGGATATGTCGCTGAATAGCGTGATATCTTCTCTATGCGTCAGGCGACGCATGTATGCATGGCTTACCAAAGTCTAGGTCTGACGAGCTTGACCTCCTCAAAGAGCACGATCAGCATCACCACGGCTCCCCAGATCCACATGAAGGCTTTGAGCGTCCCTGATGAGTCCGCCTGGATGATGGATATGTTGAACGCGGCATGGATGGCGGTGGCGATCACGAGGCCGAGCACGGCAGCGGCAATCTTGGAAGAGGCGCTCCTGTAGAAGGACCAGCCGAGCGCGAATCCTACTGCAGCTGAGCTGACGACATGTAGCAGTGTTGCTCCGATGAAGCGGAGATTGCCGGTCACGATGGCTTTGGCGATCTCGCCATCCGCGAGCGGTCCCATGATGAAGAGGGCATTCTCTAGAGCGGCGAATCCGAGCGCGCCGATGATGCAGTAGACCATAGCGTCGATGGGCTCATCGTTGGCGGAAGCGCGCAGGGCGATGAGCGCTACCACGATGAACTTGGATATCTCCTCGATGGCGGCCCAGACGGTATAGCGGATCGTATGATCGGTATAGATGGTCGCGGTGTATTGTTCTGCCCATATCGATATCGCCACGGCGACCATGCCGCCGAAGAAGGTGACTACGACCAGTCCGCGCGGCTCAGGATGGAGGCGATCCTCTCGCATCCAGAACCAGAGCCAGATGAGCGAAGGCAGTAGACCTGCGATCAAGGCGGACGTGACCGAGAATATGGACATATGGCGTCATTATACGATATGGGCGATATTTCCGATAGCGAGGAAATGTGATATACCATACTGAGCAACGAACATTGGATACCCTTTATTCAGATAATCCAGAAAAACCATGCGTTATCGTACAGCTACTCTCTGCGCCCTCGCGGCCGTGGCCGTGATCCCGGCGTTCGTATCCGCGCAGGCGCCTATTCAGGCTCCTATCGTACTGCCGTGCCCTGTTATCAGTCATTCTCTCAAGATGGGTGGACCCAATGACGCCGGCCAAGTAGCTCGGCTTCAGACCTTCCTCAAAGGATATGAGGGTGCCGATCTCGAGATCAGTGGGTCATTTGATCAGAGGACTGAGGATGCGGTCAAAGCCTTCCAGAAGAAGCATGAAGACGTGATCCTGGCTCCGTGGGGCGCGACTCGTGCATCAGGATTTGTCCATATCACTACACTGAAAAAGATCAACGAGATCGCCTGCGGCGCTCCGTTGACGCTCGACACTGATGAGATCCGTACTATCGAGGAGTATCATGCTCGAGGTCCCGTGCAAGGATCTATAGTATCATCTGACCAGATGGTTGAGACCGATCAATCGGGCCGTGATATGACTGATGACGGCGAGGAGGGATCTTCTGATGATTTATCTGCTACTGCCTCAGCATCGGCTTCTGTCCCAGGACTCTTCTGGTCGTTCTTCAAGGAATTGTTCAGGTAGCGTCTGTCTGTCGCGGATGGGAGATCTCCTCACACGGCACCAAGTCTCTTGGTGCCGTGTGCCTTGAGCGGACGAGCGTCGGAGGCGGGAGAGAATGAGCCGGCCAATGCGATCATGAGAGCGTTGTCGCCGGAGACGTGCGCAGAAGGGAGGAATAGAGGGATATCATATTCACGCGTGACAGCCTCAAAACGGTCGCGGAGCGCGCTGTTGGCCGCGACGCCACCGCCGACGATGAGCGCGCGGGCGGCTGTGCGGTCGAGCGCGGCGCGAAGCTTGACCTCGAGCGTCTCGACGACGGCATCTTCGAATTCGCGGGCGAGGCCCTTCCGGACGGTATCATCGAGAGCGCCGGATTTTTCTATATCACGGACGGCATAGAGCACGGCCGTTTTGAGCCCGGAAAAAGACATGTCCAGATCGCCACTCTTGATCATCGGACGAGGCAGTGGTCTGGGAGCGGGGATATCCTGTCGTCTCGCCTCTTGCGCCCAGGCGGAGAGCTTGGGTCCACCGGGATAGGGGAGTCCGAGCAGGCGGGCCGTCTTGTCGAATGCTTCGCCGACGGCATCATCCTTGGTAGAACCGATCACTTCGTATGCGAATGACGCATGCGCAGTCTCGGATCCGCCGGAATCCTGCGATGAACACTCACGGCACAGTACGATCTCGGTATGGCCGCCAGATATCAGGAATGCCAACGCCGGCACAGGAAGCTCCTCGAGCTTCCTCCATGTCTCGTCCGGCCGGTCCGACTGCAGGAGCGATCCGACGATGTGTCCCTCCATGTGATCGACGGGGATGACGGGGATCCTCCATCTTTCGCCGAGCTTTTGGGAAAATTCGATGCCTGTCCAGAGCGCCGGTTCGAGACCTGGTCCCTCTGTGACGGCGATCCGGTCTATGGTGCGACCATCATGGATGACTCCACGAGCGACTCCGTCGGGTCCGAGAGTCTGTTCGAGGAGTACGGGAAGATTCTTCTCATGTTCGCGTTTGGCGAGGGTGGGGAATACGCCGCCGTATGCGCTGTGAAGCTCGGACTGCGAATGGATCAGTGACGATATGATGCGATATTCGAGAGATCTCCCTGATCCGCGGGTTTCTATGAGAGCGATAGCGGTCTCATCGCATGATGTTTCGATGCCGAGGGTGAGCATAATAATGAGGAGACTATAGCATATTTAAGCGTATTTTTGAGTTATCCCCACCACCACCCCCTCGTAGCATCACCCCCCCATGCTAAAATAGTGGAATCATGTCTCTCCTGAGCCATATTTCCCGCACCAAGACAGTCTCAACGCTCACCCTCACGGCCCTCCTCCTCAAGGTACTCGTCTCTACCGACCACCAGATCGCTCCTCCTCCCATCACCAGGAGCGATGATCCCAATATCCTCTCTCTCCCACACCCTCCCATCTCCCTCATCATACCCATCGCTCATGCCCAGGAAGGGGATGAGGTCCTCCCACCCAAGAAGTCTCTCCTCGCAGCCGTAGGAGACAACCTCGCCTCCCTCTGGAGCAGATTCACCGGTCTCTTCACCACACAACCACAGGAGGACGAACCAGCACCCATCCCTGCATATCCCACCACTCCTCCTCCCACTCCTGACCCTGTCGTCATCAGGGAATACATACCCACACCCACTCCTACCACTCCCACCTTCACCGGTCTCACCTATGCAGACGTAGACCGCCGTATCGCCCAGGCACTCTCCACCATCCCTCAGTCTACTCCTACAGATCTCACTCCCGTCTACGACTACATCAGGAGACAGGCCAACATCACCGCAGAGTCAGCCTCCCGTAACTCCGAGGGCATCACAGAGGACACCGTCACCGACGGTTCCCAGTGCCTCTCTGCCGTCTCCCTCTCTCTCACCACCCCCCTTGCGGTCTCCTCAGGAGGCACCGGTACCTCCACTGCCTCCAATGGCAAGCTCCTCATCGGCAATGCCACCGGCGGCTATGACCTCATCGCTACCTCATCCCTGGGTATCTCCGGTGGGGGAGGAGGTCTCAGCACCAGTGACCTCAACACCCTTGCCACCATCGCGGTCGGTGACTCCAATACCGTCTCAGGTACCTATGCGAGTGCGTTTGGGTATGGGAATACGGTCTCTGGAAACTATTCCTCGGCCTCCGGCTACTGCAACACCATATCAGAAGAGTTCGCTACTGCTTCTGGTTACAAAAATATCGCTTCAGGATATCGCTCCTCCGTCTTTGGCCACTGCAACACTGCTTCAGGATATCGCTCAGCTGCTTTTGGTTATAACAATACTGCTTCCAACAACTATTCATCTGCCTCTGGCTTCTATAATACTGCCTCCGGATATCGCTCATCCGCTTCCGGGTATGGCAATACAGCCTCGAACTATTATTCCGCTGCTTTTGGTTATTCGAATACTGCTTCAGCATGTCGATCTTCTGCGTTTGGTTTGTACAATACAGCTTCTGGACAATGCAGTAGCGTTCTCGGCTACACCAACACTGCCTCCGGCAGCTACTCCTCCGCCTTCGGTTCCTTCAACACCGCCGCCGCCCTCAACTCCACCGCCCTCGGTCGCTCCAACTTCACCGGCACCGGAGGCCTGGCCTCCATCCAGGTGGGTGTGCTCAACAACTCTACAGGAGGGACGCTCAATACGACCACGGGTGTCATTACAGGGACACCGGTAGCTACCAGTAGCGTAGGTAGACTGACTACTGCTGTAGGTATTTGTAATCAGACGATGGGGAACCTGAGCTCTGCGTTTGGGTACAAGAATACAGCGTCGAATGCCTACTCCTCCGCCTTCGGTTACTGCAATACTGCCTCAGGTTATAACTCCACCGCCTCCGGTTATTTCAACACCGCTTCTGGCTACCGTTCCTCCGTCTTCGGCACCGCCAGCATCGCTTCTGGATGCTGGTCCTCCGCTTCTGGCTATTACAGCGTCGCCTCCGGCACCTACTCCTCCGCCTCTGGCTACCGCAACACCGCCTCAGGCAACTACTCCTCCGCTTTTGGCTACAACAACACTGCTTCTGGCGCCTACTCCTCCGCCTTTGGCCGTTCCACCATCGCGGCATGCTTCGGTTCGACCGCATCAGGATATTTGAGTCAGGCGTGTGGGGCTGGATCTACGGCGTCCGGGTATGGCAACTCCGCCTCAGGCACTTATTCCTCCGCCTTCGGCTTCCTCAACACCGCCTCTGGCGATCGTTCCTCTGCCTCCGGCTACCGCAACACCGCCTCAGGCAACTACTCCTCCGCCTTTGGCTACCGCAACACCGCCTCCGCCGACCTCTCCTCAGCCTTCGGCTCCTGCCTCACCAACGCCACCTCCTCCTCAGCAGCTCTCGGTGTCTGCAACGGCTGGATCAACGTCCAATCCAACGGATGTCTCACCTCCTCCACCGGAGGCCGTCTCACCACCGGAGGAGCATGGACCAACGCATCCTCCCGAGACCTCAAGGAGAACTTTACCACCCTCGATCCCGAGGATACCCTCACCAAGATCACCACTCTCCCCATTACCCGCTGGAACTACAAGGTAGAGGATGACTCCATCACCCACATCGGACCTGTCGCCCAGGACTTCTACGACATCTTCAACACAGGCGGCTCCGATACCTCCATCTCCACCATAGACCCCGCAGGCATCGCTCTCCTCGGCATCCAGGGCCTCTCCACTCGTGTCGACCGCCTCAATGCCTCCTCCACCGCTTCCACCCTCTCCCTGTCTTCCTTGTCGAGGACGTTGGATGCGCAGAGGATGGCGGCTGACAGCGCGCTCACATCTCTCGCATCCACGAGCGCCTCACAGATCGCTCTCTTGGCTGGACGTGTAGGGGAGCTGGAGAGCCGAGCGATCGATACGCGAGAGGAGCTCGATGCTCTCACCGAGACGGCTACGGGAGGATCGACGTTTATCGAAACAATCAAAGAGACTGTACGGTCGCTCTTCGACACGACTTCCGAGTGGGTCATAGGCAAGATCACTGCCGTCACCGGCATATTCACCAGAGTCCAGACCCATGAGCTCTGCGTTGACGAGACATGCGTCACCGAGGAGGATCTGCGCGCGATGTTGGCGGCCACGCGCTCGGCCGAGCCATTGTCCGAAGCGGATGAGAATGATGGTGTCTCTGATGCACAGCCTGTGACGATCCTCGAAGATGACAAAGGAGACGATCCCGCGACGTCGACCCCGGCAATCGGAGAAGACGAAGAAGATAGTCTCATAGGTATAGGTGCCGAAGAAGCGACATCGACCGGTGCTCTAGATGAAAATATCGAAGACGCGACCACGGACCAAGAGTCCGCGTCAGATGGTGATGTCGAGGCAGATCAGTCTGATTCAGGAGCTGTCGAACAGCAAGATCCGGAAAGCGCTGATGAAGCAGGGCAGGAAGGATCCGATTCCGAAGGGGATACCGTAGACTCGGAAGATGCGTCGGATAGTCAGGTAGATGACCAGGCACCCGATGCTTCCGATCAGTGATGTCACCTGCATAGACAGACATCCTCATATCGCTGGGCACAAGCACCGCGTAGGAGAATCAGAGATGCCCCATCCGAGACGGATGGGGCATGTGTTCATATCTCGAACGGGACGCTGTCGGGTTCCCATAGAGCGATCAGGTGCTGGCGTATAGTCTCTATCGACTCCTCTACTGTCAGCCGGCCTGTATCCAGGCTGACCAGGATATTCTCATCCGGGCCTGGCGTCTCATAGGGTCTATCAGGCGTGGCGCCGAGGTCGTCGCGATGCAGGTGTATCCATGTCGGTTTGAGGATCCCCGATATCTGTCTGCGTGTCTCCGCGAAGGGCGCGATGACGGCGACCAGTATCATCCGCTGATATGCGAGCTTGTATGCCAGGCGAGCCACATTCATATTGTGCTCATGGCGTCCTCGGGCGCTGAATCCTGCGGCGATGGAGATACATTCGCGCATCTCGTCACCGTCGAGGATGACGACGTCCCATTTCTGCGCGAGTTTTCGGGACAGAGTAGTCTTGCCGGTGCCGCTCTGTCCGGTCATCCAGATCACAGGGAGGGGCTTCGGCCGCATTGGTCCTCGGTTCATAAGGTGCTCCTTTCTTGTTGTTTGCGGCTATTCTACCCTAATCACAAAAAAAGTCTATCTTCCCGTGGCTTCACTACGAGAGGGTCATTTTCTAGATCAATCGTTTCCTTGTGAAAGCGAACCCTGATCCAACTTTTAGATATTTTTCAAACTGCAGAGCCCTTGTCTTGCTAGCGAAGCAGCAATACCAAAGAAGCTTGACTGGCCTCACGTTTCTAGTCGTGTTCACTAGCCCTTTGTCATGATGGGCTAGACGACTCTTGAGATTGCCAGATGAACCTACATAGATCGACTCGTCAGAACATTTCAAAATATATACATAATGAGACATGTCTCGATACTATCAAATACTGTCCTTCTACGCTCTCGCTCCGCTCGAGCTACGAAGGACCACTTCGCAATCTCGATCAATAGTGTCCGTAGTTCGCTATGTGCTTGCACTACGAAGCTCCCTCGCGATCAGCGAGGGAGCGAAGTAGTGCGCGGTAAGGGACTCGAACCCCTGGCCCTCCCCACGTCAAGGGGATGCTCTACCAACTGAGCTAACCGCGCCTGGTGAGTCAGACTATAGCAGAGAATCGGCCGGAAATCAAAGCATGGATAGAGACCGGAGATATGAAAATGCCGCTCTCTGGAAGAGAGCGGCAGTGTGACGTTGATCCGTTCAGTTGCCGACAGGGATGCTCGATCGGACTCGATACAACGAAGACCCCACAGGGCTCCAACTGTTGGTGAAGCACATATCCACGCTCCCGAGCCTGACTTCCTGCGGAGCTACTCCATATGGAGTCCGTGGGATGATGACATTCTCCAGTCTGGTGCCATCTGCGCTATATGTGGTAAATGCCATGCTCTGGTCATTGGCCCAGATATGCAGAGACATCAGGTCTCGGAAACTGTCTCCAGCATCCGATACTTGGATGGTCGTCATCGCGCATCTCAGGTAATTGCTCCCTTCCGCATCTGTGTACGGCGAGCCGTACTGCGATGAGTCGAATATCGCCCACCCGTATGTCTCGTCAGTCGGCGACTCGGTGTTGAACAGGGGAGCTTGAGGGCTCGTCGTCTGTGCGAACGATGCCACCACCGGTCCCGGCATAGGCGCGATAACGATGCCTCCCGGATAGCCGTTGGTCCAGACGGGCGGCTGATTGGTCGGCGGTGGGGGCGGCGGTGTCGGTGGAGGTGGCGCGTTGGTCGGCCACAAGCCTGCCGCTTTGCATAGGTATTTCAGCCCGAAGTAGGTTATGGCGCCGATGATTATGATCCCCAGTATGAATGGCCAGAGCTGGGCATCATGTCTGAAGGCCGTCATATCCAGGACGAGGCTCCCATCTCCGAGCGTGGTCACGTACGGCGCGAGCGGGTTGCTGGACGAGATGATGATCTCATCCCCGACTATGGCGACAGATGAATTGGTCACCATCTGACTGATCAGGATCCGTGCCTCGTGAATTTTGCTCGGGTCAGTGATCGGTATGGCGACGATGGTGTCGCTGATCAGCCGTACGCCGGCGATGAACATGTGAGGTACGTTCGGATTGGAGACCAGATCCGAGGTAACTGTCCCGACAGGGGTCAGTACCGGAGGCGTTCCGTCAGTCGTCGGGGTTCCCGACAGCAGGCGGAGCGCAGGATATGTACCTGTCGTGACTGCCGCCATGAGAGGCCGATCCGATATGAACACTGTCAGCAATACGCATAGAGCGGTGACAGTCCGAGCGAATGGCGTGATAGGTTTCATTGGAAGGCAGGGACGTAGTCTCTGTGAATGATGATTGGAACCACGATATTCAGTATCACCATTATGGCGACGATTATCGCGACGATTATCGTCACAAACAATTTGACCTGGCGTTCTGTGACTGGTCTTCCAATCTTTCGCCCCAAGAAGTTGATGAACTTCTCCTTAGAACTCAAGCGGTCCTGGTGTGGTCGCTGTTCGAGTGTCATAAGCACTCTCCTTTCTTGATATGCACCGGTACCCCCTCCTTTGGGAAATCGATGCGTGGTTTAGTATCCCCATATATCCTTGAACGGATTTTTCAAGGAACCCTTTGGGTACAATATACAACCCCTTGAGGATAAAGTCAAGTCCTAGTCTTGTCCAATACAAAAGGATACCCAAATCGTTCTCAGTTCCAACGCAAATG
>CAZIVT010000015.1:0-19012 GCA_964543075.1 uncultured Candidatus Saccharibacteria bacterium
ACCATTCATCAATGCTAAAATGATTTCGGTATCATTCTTGGATTGGAAAATACTGCGCCATCTCGATGTTCCTCTGTGGACAGAGGAATGCATGACACGGATATAGGTATGTGTGCAAGGCTCTAGCTCTCAGATGTTCCGATGATCTGGATTGTTCCTGAAGGTTGGCCTTCGGATTCGCATCCCTCACCGACGTATACGAGGCAAGCTCCTCCGGATGTATATGTTCCGAGGACATTTTGTCCGCTTCCGTTCACATTGTAGTATTCGTATAGTCTGCTCGCTCCGGGCTGGTAGACCAGAGATATCGTCTGTCCACCTACGTCCTCTATGTCCAGCATCGTCGCACTGCTACAGGTACACTCTGTGACACGGTTCACTCTACCGCCAAACTGCATGCTCCCACCCCCTCCCCCGAAACCTCCGGCACCAAGCCCGCCGAACCCTCCACCATCCTCAGATCCCGATCCGGGCAGGAATGGTCCGATAGTCGAGTTGGTCGCCCCGCCAGGGGTCAGGCCGTAGATGTTGTCGAAGATGTCTTGTCCGGTGTCGCCCAGCAGTTGCGTCCAACCCAATCCGCTCACGTAGCCGAAAATTTCCTTGTCTAATTCATAAAAACTGAAGCCATCTTCCTGTGGGGCGGGTGGCGTGCTCGTCGATCTTGCTGATGAGGCTGGCGCATATATCGGTCGTGGCTCTGGCGATGAGGGGGTGTAGATGTAGCCGATGTCTCCCTGCTGGACGTATGTAGGAGTCTCGTACGCAGGCGCAGTATCTCGTTGCGGCAGAGAGAATGATCCTCGATACTCTATATTTTGTCCGTAGAATCCTGTATCTGCCGTGTACGTGTCATCGATGATCTGTGGTTCCTGGGGTTCAGGATCTATGGGGGTAGGAGGCGTATATGTATACGGGACTTCTGGAACTGATACGTCGACTACACGGTCTACTGGACGTTCAAAAGGAGAAAATTGTGTAGGCACGACCGTCTCGTCGGGGATGGTGCTCGATGGGTAGAGCCAAGCGATCAGTGCTCCGATGATCACGATCAGGAAGAGTATGATCAGTAGTGCGATCAGTTTCTTGTGATTCGGGTGGCCTTGTTCCATGCTCTCATTTTAGCATGGACGGCTATCTGAGTTGTGTAGATAGGTTGCTGACGAGATCGAACCAGCGTTCGACAGGCATATCTTCGGCGCGCAGATTATATTCGAAGCCAATACGAGCCCACGCCTCTTCGAGGAGAGATCGATCGACGATCGATTCGAGATTGCGTATGAGTAGTTTCCTCCTGTGCGCGAATCCGGCTTTGACGATACGGAAAAAACTATCTGTTGCTATGGCATGCTCACGGAATTTCATATCAGCTATCTCAGCGATCGAAAGTATCGCCGAGTCCACTGACGGTGGTGGTGTGAACGCCCCGCGCGGCACGGTTGCGACGATACGCGGAGTTCCGAATGCTTTGACTGACAGAGAGAGGATGCTCTCCTTTCCATCACGAGCGATGATCCGGTCGGCGACCTCTTTTTGCACGAGCAAGACCATCCTTTCGGGTCGTGGACCATGTTCGAGGAATCGTTCGAGTATCGCGCCGGTGATGTAATACGGGATGTTGGCCACTATAGAGAACCGTGCGCCGATTCCACCGCTGGCGGGGTCGAAGATTGACGATCGGTCTCGCTCCTGGAGCGGCTGAAGATCTGATTCCGGTATTTTTTGGGCCATTGAAAATTGATCATTGAACATTTCCAACACGTCTCCCTCCATGAGCTCTAGTTTTCCCGCGAAGATCTCTTCTTTGAACGAGTCTTTCAGCACAGAGATCGCGCGCGCGTCTTTCTCGATCGCGACGACATGAGCTCCTTTCCTGAGCAACGCACGAGTCAACACACCGGTTCCCGGACCGATTTCGAGGATAGTATCCCCTTCTCGGATCCGCGCGGCGTCGATGATCTGCTCGAGTGCGCGCGGCGAGTTCAGGAAATGTTGACCAAGTGACTTTTTGGCGAATAATGGGAATTTCATGGTGTCCGCAGGTCTACCCTGCGTATGGCATCAGCCTAACAAATATGCCATATTTTGTCTCCCGGGCTAGTTCCGCAGGTCTACCCTGCGGCTGCGGGTCAAAAATCTATGAACAACGCCTTGGCGCCACTCGGCTTCTCTGGTGGGGCTTGGTCGGCGATCAGTGACGTGTCTATGTCGGCGATGAATTCCGAAGCCGTGTTGATCCGCTGGGCGCCATAGACGGTACGGATGAGCGTATGGCTCAGATGCACCTGTTTGCGCGCGCGAGTCAGCGCCACATAGAAGAGACGTCGCTCCTCCTCTGCTTCTGCGTCGCTCATACCCGCATCGTCCATATGTTTGAATGGGAACAGGTCTTGTTCCAAACCGGCGATGAAGACATGGTCGAACTCGAGCCCCTTGGACGCGTGTACCGTCATCAGCCGTACGGCGTCGCGGTCTTCCTTGAGCTCATCCTGATCGCTAGCGAGCGCGGCATTGGTGAGGAATGCTTCCATAGCGGCCGGTATAGAGCTCGTATCAGGCCCATCCTCCCTCTGAGCTGGCGTGTTAGCTCGGTTATTTTCATGCGTCGCCGCGCTTCCCGATAGTCCGGCATAGTCGTCGTACTGCGCGGCTACGGAAGCCAATTCTTGCACGTTTAGCAGGCGCTCTTCATCCTCAGCATCCCCTGATCGCAGGAGGCGTTCGATGCCGGTCTCCCGGATGACAAATCTCACCGCTTCAGAAGGTTTCTTCTCCACGATCTCACTCTCGATGTCGTCGAGCAGTTTCCAGAATGACTGGACCTTGGATCGCATGGCCGCCGGTAACAGATCTTCTCTTCCGGACATGATCTTGGCCACCGAGGCTTTGCCGATGCCGCGGGTGGGCGTATTGATGATACGGCCGATGTCGCTCCACGAGTCTCTGTTGAGGGCCGCGCGGATGTATGAGAGTACGTCCTTGACCTCTTTGCGTTCGAAGAATTTCACGCCGAGCAGCTGATACGGGATGTTCTTCTTGATGAAGGCTTCTTCGATCGCTCTCGACTGGAAATTGGCGCGGTACAAGACGGCGATCTCGCGAGCGCTCACCCCTTTCTCTATGAGATCGCGCGCGGTGTCGGCGATGGCGCGAGCTTCATCAATCTCGGTATATGCCGCATTGAGAGAGATACGCTCGCCGTCGTCATTATCCGTATACAACGTCTTGTCTTTGCGTAGGCGGTTCTTGACGATGACCGCGTTGGCGGCGGCGAGGATGGTCTTGGTTGAACGGTAGTTCTTCTCGAGAGCGATGACGGTCGCATCAGGATAGTCCTTTTCAAAGTTGAGGATGTTCTCGATGGTCGCGCCCCTCCAGCTATAGATATTCTGGTCAGCGTCGCCGACTACGCAGATATTGTGATGCTTCGCGGCGAGAGTTTGAGCGATGCGGTACTGGATCTTGTTGGTGTCTTGGTATTCATCTATATGTATATATCTCCAAGTATTCTGATAGTGCTCGCGTACGACAGCGTTCTTCTCGAGCAGTTGGGCCGCCTTGAGCAGGAGATCATCGAAATCCAAAGACTTCTCTTTGCGGAGGATCTCGTCATAACGTTCCCAGACGCGCGCTACCAACTCTTGCATATAGTCTCGTGCGTTGTTCGCATATGTGACCTGGTCTATAGCATCGCCTTTTGCGCGAGATATCATATTGAGGATCGTCCCAGGCTCGAACCGTTTGGGGTCGATCGAACATGCCTCCATAGCGGCTTTGATGGCGCGCCGCGAGTCCGATCTGTCGTAGATGGTGAAGTGTCTGGTCAGGCCGAGCATCTGGGCGTTTTCGCGGATGATATGCACGCCGAGCGCATGAAATGTGCTCACGAAGGGTCTCTCATGGAATGAGATGGGGAGATTGAGCTCCTTATCATCCTCGAGAAGGCGTCCGACACGTTCGCGCATCTCCTTGGCGGCCTTGTTGGTGAAGGTGATCGCCAGAATATCACGCGGAGCTGAGCCTTCTTTTATGATATTGAGGATACGGTGGGTGATGACGCTCGTCTTGCCGGATCCGGCACCCGCGATGATGAGTACGGGGCCTTCGGTTGCTTGTACGGCGCGTTGTTGGGCTTCATTGAGGTGAGACACGATGAGAAGTGTATCATACTGGCGCGCTGACGAGGATGCCTGGCCGATCATACCTCATCTCTCTACAGATTTCACACCAAAAGTTGACATCACGTCCATAAAAATCGCTGTGTATATCTTGTATTGACTTTCCACATTGGCTTGATACCCTAGAAGAGTCCCCTCCTGCATGGGCAATATTATATGGCTTAACAAAGCCATTTGTTCATGAGGGACTTCACTGCAACGATAGTAACTCAACCACGGAAGCACGGATGGATGGCACAACTCTCTATGAGAAATACACCATCGCGTACAACTACATATTATTCTATTTCCAAACGCGTCACAGCGTGGGCGGCTGTATTTGTTGTATCTATAAGCACCATATTGGCTTCATTCGGGACCGTCAACGCCGGTCTTGTTTCATATATGACTGCTCTCTTTGGAGGTGAAAACGCATCAGCTAGGATCACTCAGGAGCAGTGGCGCGAGACTTCGCAGACGATCGCTTTGCTCCAGGCGGTAGTCAATCATGATCCCAACCCCGAAAAACAGACGGGAATATCCCCCATCGTCGGGAATATGCTCGTCGCTGATATTGCTCTTTCGGAAGGCATCCCTTCGGAGCGCACGAGCACCAAGATCAGCTCATATGTAGTACGCGAAGGAGATACATTGTCCGATATTGCTCTCATGTTCGGCGTATCGGTCAATACTATCATGTGGGCAAACGATATCAGCCGTGCCACAGCCCTACGCGCAGGAGATACCATCATCATACTTCCTGTCACAGGAATCAGCTATACCATCGCCAAAGGAGATACTATACAAGCGATCGCTCAGCGCTATAAGGCTGATATAGACGAAGTCCTACGCTACAACGATATGACTCTGGGTTCGACATTGGTCGTCGGCAAGACCATCATCATCCCCGATGCGGAGATCAACGTCTCTGTCCCGACGCGCACTGTCGCATCTTCCAACTCAGCACATGATACGAATGGGCCAAACTATATCGGATATTATATCCGTCCGATCGAAGGGGGAACCAAGACACAAGGGCTCCATGGATACAACGCGGTCGATCTCGCGGCCTCTGCGGGGACGACGATCTACGCATCCGCCTCGGGCAAGGTCATCGTCAGCACGAGCGGCGGATGGAATGGAGGATATGGAACCTTTATCATCATCTCGCACAACAACGGGACTCAGACTCTCTATTCGCACAATTCCAAAAACCTCGTCACTGCCGGTCAATATGTCGAGCAGGGACAGCCTATCGCACTTATGGGTGCCACAGGCAAGGCTACAGGCCCCCATGTCCACTTTGAGATCCGCGGAGCCAAGAATCCGTTCTAGTTTCTTTCGCGGTACCGCAAAGCCTCAAGCATATGCAGTCTATCGATATGTGTTGATCCTGCCAGGTCAGCGATGGTCCTGGCGACTTTGATAGTCCTATGGAATGCCCTTCCTGATATGCTGAGACGCTCTGCGGCAGATCTGAGGGTGTTCATAGCCTCATCGTCAACCATGGCACAGGCATCTATCTGTCGAGGGCCAATCTCGCTGTTGTACCTCAACGTGAAACCGTGTGCACGGTAGCGTGACAACTGGTGCTGGCGAGCCCTCTCGATACGTGCCCTGACATCCGCAGATGCCTCGGCTCGAGCATCCCTGTCTGCCAATTTTGCATAGTCTATGTTGGCGACTTCGATCCATATATCTATACGATCGGATATCGGGCTCGATATGCGCCTCTTGTACGCAGTATAGAGCCGTTCAGGACACACACAGCCACCCTGTTTCCCGCGCCCACATGGGCACGGGTTCATGGACGCGATAAGTATGCATTGTGCGGGAAATGATACTGTTCCGCGCGCCCGAGATATCGTTATGGAACGCTCCTCGAGAGGTTGTCTGAGCGCCTCGATCACATCTCTATCGAACTCGGGAAACTCGTCTAGAAAGAGCACTCCTCGATGAGCGAGAGTGACTTCTCCGGGTTTTGGGAAACTGCCGCCGCCAACGATGGATGGGTACGAAGCTGTATGATGCGGTGTCCGGAATGGTGGGCGTGTGATGAGCCTTCCCTCGATAGGCTGCACGATCGAGTGTATGCCAGTGACCTCGATGGATTGTTCATGATCGAGGTCTGGCAGGATCGAGGAGAAGCTTCTCGCGAGTAGTGTCTTGCCGGTGCCGGGTGGTCCATACATGGCTATATTGTGTGCGCCAGCCGCAGCGATCTCCAGGCCTCTCTTGGCGGTTTCGTTGCCGCGGATCGTCGATAGATCATGCTCTATATGCCCATCAGAGCTCTGTGTATCTGGGGCTCGATATGATATCGGTTCAAGGCGTTCTCGATGGCTCAGATGGTCGATGATCCGACGGAGCGAGTCGACGGCATATACTCTGATGCCGTGCACGAGAGATGCTTCTTCTGCGTTGTCCTGCGGTATGTATATAGTCGTGAATCCTCGCGATATCGCCTGGCCTATGATGAGCAGGACCCCTCTCACGCCCCGTATAGACCCATCGAGCGACAGCTCTCCGAGGAACAGTACGTGGTCAGTCTCCAGGGATATATCCCCTGCGGCTGATAGATACGCCAGAGCCATCGGAAGGTCGAACGACGGTCCTTCCTTGCGGATATGTGCGGGCGCAAGTGAGATGACGACCTTCTGGTTCTTTTGTTTGGGTGAGGTAAAACCGCTATTCTTGATAGCTGCTGATACACGGTCCTTGGCTTCATCGACTGCCCTATCTCCGAGCCCTACGATAGAGAAACTATGAAGGCCGTTGGATATGTCTACTTCTATCGTGATGATGTCCATATGGAGACCCGTCAGCTGGGCGCTATGAGCGCATGCGATATTCATCAGGCAATCATAGCAGTATGCAGATAAAATCCTGATAAACTTTTCCTAAAATTTTGATAAAGTTCCTGTATGCCAGTAGCCAAGACGCGACCAAAAAAGCGCCCGAGGCGCTTTTTCTGTGACTATTCTTAGAATTTATCCGTGATTATGTTTGATAGATACACGAGCCGAAGGGTTGGCTTCGAGGCGCTCGATCTCGATCGGCTTGCCGCAGATCTCACATGTTCCGTAGGTGCCTTTTTCTATATTGCCGAGAGCATCTGTCACGTCCGCGAGCTGTTTCTCGAGCTGGTCGACGATGCCAGAGTTCTCTTCGAGCTCTTCGAACTTGTCGGCGACTTCATTTTCGTCAGCGGCATCTACCTCCATGCCTCCAGTCGTGGCTTCCCATGCGCCATTGCCGTCGGTCCGTCTTCCGATCGTAGCGAGTTCGCGCTCGAGGCTCTCCTTTTCTGAGAGAAGGCGCTCTTTGAATTGCACGATGGTCTTTTTGTCCATGTGGCTATGTTATCGTATCGATGATTTTTTATCAAGACGGTCAAGTAGCTCCGCAAGCGTTGCCTCTGAATCGGTCAATATGAGACGCTGGTCGTCTATGAATGAATACAAGAAGAGGGTTTCACCGGTGCTCGTACGAAATACACGCACGTCTTTGTTGTGCACGAGCCTGTCCTGAAATCCTCCACGTATGACGGAAATTTGTGAAGGAGGAGCGTATACAGGCTCAGTGGGCGATGTGGTGGCGGTAGAAGAGGCAGATATGCTCTCTGTCATGAGATCAAGCATGGTGGCTTCTGATGTCGATGCGTTGTATGTTTGGAGTTGCCCTACAGCCGGAATGACCGGTGTTCGCAGGTATTGTTTGAGATCGTCAGCCATGACCTGCTCCCACTGGAGCATGCCAGCGAATGCGTTTTGAAAAAAGGTAGTTTGAGCTACTACGAATGGATGGCCCTGCCCTTCTCCGTCCATGTAGACCCCAAGCATCCATTCAGGGACTAGCGTACGGACGATGGTGTCAGGCGCATCGATATCCATGAGCGAGATCATCTCGGGTCCGGATATGCGTACCCGCCCGCCCGCGCTATCTGCTTTGGAGAATACGAGCTCCTTGATAGTGTCAGGATTCTGACTCTTGGCGATCTCATCGCGTATACGCGATAGTATAGTCACGGGTACCTGGCCATCGATGGGTACGACAGATATGGTGTCGGAAGGTATGACACTGGTCTGTTCGCTCGAGAGTGTTCTAGGGGTGACGGGTGCCAAAGGGCTCTGTTGGTAGAAGTAGTAACCTGCATACGCTCCTCCACTTATGAGCATGAGACTCGCGATCATCATGATGATTTTGGTAAATGCATGAGACGGAGCCGAAGGTTTCTCTCGGGGAGCGTCACCTATCCGGTCTTCATCTTCGTGTTTTTTGTGTTCTGCTAGAGCTATCGATGCTACGGATGAGTGTGTCTGCGCCAGCACACTAGCCACATCGCTCTCATATGTCCTGATCGGCTTGACTAGGCTCGATTGAGACGAAGAAATCTGTGAGGCCAGGCCGGTAGTGGCCTTCGGATTGTCGGGCGTCTCATTCGAAAGATGGTGCTCATACGTATCAGACGATGGCGCCTTCGGGTCCTCCGTAGGTTGTAGGACGCCTATGCCAGGTTGATTCCTAGGCATGGTGATATCCTTGATCGCATCCTGCAGACCTTTTTGTCCATTTCTAGGTGTCGAGATCTGGTCTATAGGCTCACGATATCCAGTGTCAGGTCCAGGTCGGATGGATGAGGGGGATGTCGATGGTCTTTGTCCAGGAGCTGGAGTGAACGCTGTCTGTCGCAAGTCGCCTATCTTCTTGTCCAGCAAATTGTCCTCGTCGATCTTGGGTCGCGCGGCCTTGCTATATGCTTTTTTGAGTACTTCCTGGAGAGAAGATTCGACGACGGGAGGTCGCGCTGGTTGAGAAGGAGGACGAGGGATTTCTGGTGTAGGAGGCACCTGTTGCGTATCCTTTGACGCATCGAGCTTCTCTTCTTGGATGATAGGGTAGGGCGCTGAAGTCGGGACCGCCACAGCTCCATCTTTCTCATGATGGATCTGGGAATAGATCTTTATCGGAGCTGGTCGCATAGATGCGTCGATCGCTGGATGCGGTATAGGGTGTGCTGGAGCCGCACTTTCTGACGTGGCTGAGTTCTGGCTTGTGGAAGCAGGCGACGATTGTTTGCTTGGAGATGAAACGGTGCCTGGTCCTGGTCGAGGAACTTTGTCTGGTATGGGAGCTACTGCTGGGCTTGGCGTGTTATTGGGTGTAGGAGAAGCGGCTTTGCGCAAAGCCTCAGCCACCTGTAGATTTACGGAGTGAGTGACTGGCCCATCCGCATCCGTGACGGGCTTTATATCTCCGTCGCTGAAATCGAAGACGCGATCGCCAGAGGCATTTTGTCCTTCGGGATCGTCTACGGAGGTGTTCGTGTCATCGCCCGCCCCATCGGGAGATGATGTTGGAGTTTGAGGTGTGAGAAGATCGTCGTTCATTGCCCATATTATAGCGGGAAAAGTAGCCTATGGAAATGAAGCGCGCGGATATTCACTCGTATCTATAGAAGGTAAACCACTTCTATCTCTCTGTTTTTCATCAGAATCTACTGTGAGGGCGATGTCCTCCACCGTGCGATGACCTATGTGGCCCGCCAGCCGGTCTCGGCGGCCGCGGAGTCTCCTCTTTCTTGGTGAAGAAATCAGGTTGCGCCTGCTTGATTGAGAGATTGATACGGCCCTTCTCGTCGATCTCCTTGACTACGACGGGTACTTTCATGCCCTCTTTGACGTATGTCTCGACACGTTCGACGCGGAATGCCGCCATCTCCGAGACATGCACCATACCTTCGGCATTGGGACCTATCTTGACGAAGAAGCCGAAATCCATCAGTCGCGTCACTTCCCCTTCGAAGTGCTCGCCAGGCATATATTCGCGGGTCATATTGTAGATGATCTCCTTGGCCTTTTGCGCTGTCTCATTTTTGCCAGTGATGAAGACAGACCCATCATCTTCGATCGTGATGTCGTCGACATGGGTCACGTCGCGGATCTCGTTGATGGTCTTGCCGCCGGTGCCGATGACCAGGCCGATCTGATCGGGCTTGATCTTCATCATGATGATCTCGGGCGCATTGGATGAAATCTTGGCGCGCGGCGCGGAGATCTCCCCTTCGATGACGTCGAGTATCTGGAATCGCGCGGCTTTCGCCTTGTCGAATGCCTCGGAGAGCACCTGGAGCGGGATGCCACCGACTTTCACGTCCATCTGCACTGCAGTGATGCCTGCTCGCGTGCCGGCAACCTTGAAATCCATGTCGCCATGATGATCCTCGGGACCCTGGATGTCAGTCAGCACCTTATATTCGTAGTTTTCAACGCTTCCCTCTTTGCTTCTTTGCTTATTTCCATCTTTGTTTTCCCTCATCATCAGCCCGCTCGCGATGCCGGCTACAGGAGCCTTTATCGGTACTCCGCCGTCCATCAGGGCCAATGTCGATCCACAGACTGAGCCCATAGAGGTTGATCCATTGGATGAGAGGGCTTCGGATACCAATCTGATGGTATATGGGAACACATCCTTTCCTGGTATGACAGGCAATAGGGCCTTCTCGGCTAACGCGCCGTGGCCGACCATCCTCCTGTTGGTCCCGCCTACCCTCCCTGTTTCGCCTGTCGAAAATGGCGGGAAATTGTAATGATGCATGAAACGCTTGTCTTCCTCGGCGATGAGACCGTCTATGACTTGCGCGTCGCCGGGACTGCCTAGCGTCAATGCGGAGAGTATGTGCGTGCCGCCGCGATAAAAGACGCCGGAACCGTGGAGGATCGGCGAGATCCCGCCGGCTTTGGCGAACAGCGGCCGGACTTCATCCAGACCGCGCCCATCCGCGCGCTTGCCGGCATCGATGGCTTGGTCGTGGAGCAGATCGTTGACTGCTTCCTCGAATACCTCCTGCGCCATAGCTGTGTCGCCTTCAGGAAATTTTTCCGCGAAGAGCGCCGACCAGATGCCATTGATCTCGTCGATACGGCTGTGTCCGGGTGTGCCGCTCATGACGTATCCTGCCAGTTTGGGAGCGATCTCGACGTCGAATAATTCTTTGGTACCAGGAGTCGGTTCAGGAAGCTCGACTTCTGTTTTCTGCTTACCAATCTCCGAGATGATCTGTTTCTGCCACGCCTGTATCTTCTCGATCTCTTCTGATGCCCGAGCGAGGCCATCATTGACCACGTCCTCGCCCACTTCTTTGGAAGCGACCTCGATCATGTTGATCATGCCATCCTTGCCGCAGGCCACCATCTCTAGCACGACACCGGCCTCATCACGCGCTTTGAAGTCAGGATTGACGAGCCAGGTACCATCCTTCGCCATTCGTACTGCGGATACGGGACCATTCCAAGGAATATTCGAGGTGCCGAGCGCCAGCGATGCCGCTATCACGGAGACTACGTCCGGGTCGTCCTGATCTATCGAGAGCGTGGTGATGATGACTTGCACCTCGTTGCGTATGCGCTGGTTGAAAAGCGGTCGAATGGTCCGATCGACGATACGTCCGGAGAGGATGGCATCAGTCGATGGCCTCCCTTCCCTACGTACAAATCTCGATCCGAGGATCTTGCCGGTGGCGTAGAAGCGCTCTTCGTATTCGACGGTCAGCGGGAAAAAATCGCTGTCTTTCTTCTTGCCCATGACGGCTGTAGCTAGGACGACGGTGTTGCCGTAGCGGACCATGACAGATCCGTTGGCGTTCTCCGCGAGGTCGTTGAATTCGGCCGTCAGAGTCTTGCCGCCGAGTTCGATCGAGTATTGTTTCGTATTCATGTATGAGGTCGCCCCCAGATTTCAGGTTTGAATAGCCCGCAGGTCTACCCTGCGTGATTTCAGGGGTGAAGTTAGATTGGTAAGGCGCTTGTGGCGTTGGAGATACTCTAACAAATATGGATTTTTTCTGCTATGAGGTGTTTTCTCGTTGCCGGTTTTCTCATCCCCTCCTGAACCCCATCGGCCCTTTTGCGGAACTTTTCTCCAGGGTCAGCCGCTTGAGCACCTCGAATATCTCAAAGATATGCTTGTCGTATTTCCGCTCCATCTTCTCTACCTTTTCCGCCAGTTTCTTGTTATCAGCCAGGATTTCGCGCAGTTTGGTGAAGGTACGGATGATCTGGATGTTCATTCGAATGGCTTGTTCGCTATTGAGAATAGTTGATAGCATAGAAACACCTTGTTCTGTGAAAACATACGGCATATAACGAGTACCACCCCAACTTGAGGTGCCAAATTGCCACCTCAAGTTCTCAAACTCTTCTTTTGTGAGCTGAAACATGAAATCATCAGGAAATCTCGAGGCATTCCTCCTTACAGCTCTCTTGAGGTCTTTTGTCAGAACCTTATAAATATGTGCAAGATCGCTGTCCAACATGACTCTTTTGCCTCGGATCAGAAAAATCTTGCGCAGTATGGTTTCAGAAGGAATTGTAATAAGAGATTCCGTAGACATCCTCAAATTCTATCACTCAAAAAAATCCTGAGAACTTCCGTCCCCAAGATTTTCATTTCAAAATATGATCTTTTGTATTCCCTACCGCTTCCCCGCTCTCATCAGATACTTGCTCGGATTCTTGTCCAGGTCCATGAAATGATCGGATGCTTCGATGAGGCGTGACGAGGTGGATTTGCCGAACGAGACGACCTCGACTTGGCAACCCTGGTTCATCTGGAGATATTCCACGAGAGGTACGAAGTCACCGTCACCGGTGACGAGGATGACCGCATCGAGCTTGGGAGACATCTTGACCGCGTCGATGGCTAGACCGACGTCCCAGTCGGCCTTTTTGGCTCCGGAACTGAAGATCTGTAGGTCCTTGACCTTGGCTTCGATGCCCATCTTCTCGAGCGCTTCGAAGAAGCCCGTCTCCTCACCAGACTCAGTGGCTATGGCATAGGCGACGGCGCGGACGAGCTTGCGTCCGTCGAGCGCGTCTTTGACGATCTGGCCGAAATTGACCTTGGAGCGGTAGAGATTCTTGCCGCTGTGATAGAGATTTTGCGCGTCGATGAAAATACCCACGCGCTGCTCCTTATGTTTGATTATTGACATGAAAATAGATAGTTACTGATACGTACAAAAAGTTATGTTCTGTGAACGAACTAATAGTAAGTTTACAATTTACAATGCAAAATGAAAAGTTCCATCGCAACGCGGCTGCAACTTTTCATTGTAAACTGAAAACGTGCAATTACCTTTGAGGCTATTTCTTGAGGTCGAGCTTCTTGAGCACTGCCGAGTAGCGGCGAGGATGATTCTTCTTGAGATAGACGAGATGGGTCTGGCGATCAGCGACCATACCGAGAAGACCACGACGAGAGTGGTTGTCCTTCTTGTGTTTCTTGAGGTGAGAGGTCAATTCATCGATCCGCTTGGTCAAGAGAGCAACCTGGACCTCCGGTGAACCGGTGTCCTTGTCATGTACGGCTGTATCCTTGATGATTTTGGTCTTTTGGCGGGTAGTCAACATAGTTAGCACATCATAGCATGAATGGGTAAATAGCGCAAGGTTCGAGATGTGGCCTCGAGGTCGCACCTCGAATACGGTATACTATCCCTATGTCGCACAATATTCGTGAACTTAAACAGCAATTTCTAGAATACATAGAGATCGAGAAGGGTCGATCCCTCAAGACAGTCATCAACTATGATCACTATCTATCTAGATTCATCGAATATGGCAAGGTAAAGAGTGTCGAAGATATTAGGCCGGACACAGTCCGTGAATATCGTCTGTGGCTCAATCGTCAACTGACTGGCCGCAACCGCTATGACAAAGGAGAAACACTCAAGAAGAAGACACAGAACTACCACCTCATCGCTCTCCGTGCGTTTCTGAAATTTCTCGCCAAACGAGGTGTCAGAGCGCTTTCGCCGGAATATATAGAGCTTGCCAAGACGGGCGATCGACATCTCGATCTGATTACACCAGAGGAGCTCCACAGGCTTCTGGAAGTACCGAAAAATGCCGATTTGTCTGATCTGCGCAATAAAGCCATTCTAGAATGCCTCTTCTCTACCGGTCTCCGTGTTTCGGAGTTGTGCGCTCTCACACGCGATATAGACCTATCTGTGGACGAGATTTCAGTACGTGGTAAGGGTGGCAAGATTCGTGCGGTATTCCTTTCTCCGGAAGCGAAACAAGCCATCAGGAAATATCTCGACAAACGCGTCGATGTCGATGATGCGCTGTTCGTGCGGGTCAATAAGCATGCCGCTCGCAGTGGTGATCTAGCGCTCGATAAGCGCTCTGTAGAGCGGATCGTCAAGCAGTGCGCCATCAAAGCCGGTATCTCGAAAAAAGTCACTCCCCACGTCCTGCGCCACATGTTCGCCACTGACCTGCTGGGCAATGGCGCCGATCTGCGATCGGTCCAGATGCTCCTGGGTCATGCCAATATCTCCACCACGCAGATATATACGCACGTGACGGATAGTGAATTGAAGAAGGTTCATCAGAAATTCCACGGGAAAAGGCGGTAGCCAGCTAAAGCTGTGCTACCGCCTGAACCTGATGGTTCCTTGTCTCACCTGCCTTTGATGGCATTTTGGTTTTTCATACCAAGTTGAATTATAGCATGTAGATTTTTCCTATGAAAAATGCGAGAATCTCCTGCATGAAGATCATCTCCTGGAACGTCAATGGCATACGAGCTGTCATCAAGAAGGACGTCTTCCTTCCCTTCGTGGAAAAGCTCAAGCCCGACATCCTTTGTTTACAGGAAACCAAGGCTCAACAGGACCAGGCAGTGATCGATCTGCCGGAATACACCGAATATTGGAATTCTGCGGAGAAAAAGGGCTATTCTGGCACAGCTATTTTTTCCAAGGTACGACCTCGAACAGTTATGAACGGCATCCCTGATCATATATGTGAAAAATATGCCCTCAAAGCCGATGAATATGGTGACCCACGTACCGAAGGCCGCGTCATAGCCGCAGAATTCGATGATTTCTATGTAGTCACGGTTTATACCCCCAATGCAAAGGATGATTTGACCCGTATCCCCCTGCGCCACAAGCAGTGGGACCCAGCCTTCTTGGCGTATTGTAAAGAATTGGAACAAAAGAAACCCGTCATCTTCTGTGGCGATCTCAATGTCGCCCACACACCCGATGATCTCGCTCGTCCCAAGGAGAATGAGGGTCTCAAAGGATTCACGCGAGAAGAACGCGAAGGATTTCAAAAGTTCATCGACGCTGGTTTCGTCGATACCTTCAGGTTATTCAATACAGGCAATGGCCACTACACATGGTGGTCGCATTTCGCCAACGCTCGGGCGCGCAATATCGGCTGGAGGATAGACTACGTACTGGTCTCCAAAAGCCTTGAAAAAAGAGTCAAAAAAGCTGAGATTCATGATGAAATCATGGGTTCAGACCATTGCCCGGTCTCTATAGATATTGGATAATTTTACGGCTCTACACAGTCATTTCAACATAAATTCGAGCTAAATCACTCGATTTTTTGTATCAAAAATGCTGTGGTGTGGTATGTAAAGCCTCCCTCCATAGCATGATATCCTCTCCGCGACCTGCGGAACTCGCTCGTGAAATACCTGCGCCCCAGAGGCACGGTATTTCTACTCACTCAGACAATCCTCGGTCGTTCCGAGGAATCATGCTATGTGGTAGGTGCCCCATAATTTCCGCAGAAGAAAAGCCGCGTCTTGCGGTTTCTAGAGAATGAAAGCGCGTGACGCGGCTCGAAATCGACAGCGAAGACCAGAAAGAACTTATGGGTCCACAGACCCGGTGATCCATGAGGATCAGATATTCGTCCGAACGATTCCTAGGGTGGTCGTGCGCATCGTCTCCAAATAAGTGTGCCTCTCCTGTTGGAGGGCGAGATTGTAGATGAGAAGAGATGCAAGACCAAGTGCCCAAGCAACTGAAGGCCGAATACAAAACACAATAGGTCGTCGCTTCAAGATAAGAGTGTTGAAGCCTACCCTGCTTCTTTTGTTGTATAAAGAGCAATGTGTTCGATCGGAACCCTTGGATGATCAAACTGGTCTGAAAATAGTATATGTCCTTTAGAACTTGCTGTAAAGGACATCACTGTGGATAACTACGATACTTTGTGTCTTTTACGAATCTCATCCAACTTCTTTTCCTCAGCCGCGCCCTTCTTCTCCTTGCCACGGTCAGCGAGATGCTTTAGGTCACTATCAGATAGCATAAAAAGCTCACGAGCCCTACTTTCTAGGTACTCTGAAGTGTTTAGTTTCGGATCATCGAGTACCTCCTCCATCAGCGCATTCAATATCAGTCCAATTTTCGGTCCTGCAGGTATTTCACCGATTTCCATGAGCCTTTTACCGTCGATATTGAGCATCGTCACTGAAATTGGGTCACGGAGTGCCTCCTCAACCATAGATTTGTATTTACGGAGACGATATGGATCAGCTTTCGGCCTCCCCGTCCCTATCCGATCACATATACGTACGTTCATCAGGTCCCAGATGTTCTCTTTCCCTACGTTGACTACCATCCTACGAACGGCGGATAGTGTAATCATGCCCGTATCGGCAAAGAACATGTGCCAACGGACAAGTTTGGTAACTTTCTCGATTGTTACACGTGAAAATTTCATTCTCCCGAGGATTTTCCTTGTTTCACGTGAACCAACTACCTCATGACCATAGAATGTAGGTTGGCCTGTTTCACGTGAAATACGCCTAGTTTGAGGCTTGGCGATATCATGGAATAAAGCCGCAAGCCTTATTTCCAGGCTCCAATTCTTGTCTGCGGCGTGCTGGAGACTGCGCAAAAGGTGCTCCCATACTGTGAAAGCATGGGCTTTATTCTGCGTGACGCCTATACCTTTTTCGAGTTCAGGTACCACAATCGCTAGGATCCCTGTTTCTTGGAGCAACTCAACCCCTTTTTGGGGATTGGGCGACATCAATATCTTGGAGAACTCATCGCGGATGCGCTCCATAGAGACCTCATTTATGAGGTTGTGTAGCTCCTTTATCGCCTGGAAAGTACCATTTTCTATGGTAAATCCGAGATCTACGGCCAGTCGGATGGCCCGCACCATGCGCAACGCGTCTTCGTTGAACCTATCCTTTGGATTCCCGACGGTCTTGATTGTTTTGTCCTTTATATCAGAAAAACCACCGTATAGGTCCACCATGTCCTTTATAGCCCCAGCCGAAAGAGACACGGCTATGGCGTTGATGGTGAAGTCGCGACGTTTGAGGTCGTCTTCTATGGAATTACTGAATTTGACCGTATCTGGATGACGACGATCAGAATAGCCCGATTCCAGCCTATACGGCGTCACCTCGACGTTTTTGAGCGTCGGATCATCTGTGTCCTCATTGATGACTGCTACGGTGCCGTAGACGTTCTCATAGACGGTTTTCGGGAAAAGACGCTGAATGTCATCCGGATGAGCGTTGGTCGTTATATCCCAATCCTTGGGGTTGCGGCCAAGAAAGAGGTCGCGTGCACAACCGCCAACGAGATAAGCCTCAAAACCGGCCTTTTCTAGGGTTTCGACGATAGATACGATCTGTTCAGGAATAACCTTGCTGTTTGCAGTCATTGCATCGAAATTGTAGTATAAATTGACCTTTTTTGCTATCATAAAGGCTCAAAACAAGAGATTTCCCTGCCCCTGTGGTGAAATGGATATCATTACTGTCTTCGGAACAGTCGTTGCAGGTTCGAGTCCTGCCGGGGGCACTCGACACAAAACGCACCGAGCTTGTCTCAGTGCGTTTTGTCTGCTCCACGGAAATTCAAAACCCTAAGTTCCAAGCACGAAATCCGAAATTCGAAATCCGAAGCACGAAATTCGAAACAGGCGCAAAGCAGCACTGCGTTTTTTCGATTTTCGTATTTCGTACTTCGTATTTTGTGCTGTGATTTCATACTTCTTTTTTACAAAAATATAAATATAGGATATACTTGTTCTGCAAAACTCTTTCGGACTCAAACGGGCCTGCCCGTCAAAGATTTGGAAGGGTAAAGGCGGGTATCGTTTAGTGGTAGGACGCGTCCTTGCCAAGGACGAGGTGGGAGTTCGATTCTCCCTACCCGCACTGCTTCGCTCTCACTGTGTTCGATCTACGCAGTGCAGGCACGGTCGGTGGCGCGAGACTAGACTGTGACGTACGATTATCCCCTGTCCTTTTGGGGTGTTTTTCTCGAAATATGGCTTAAAATCGTGGATTGTCCCCAAAAACTGTGGATAAGTCTGTGAATAGTGTGTATAAAAGACATAAATTATGGCTTATTATCGTATATCAGGTATTATTTTGTCCACAACAGTTGTAAGTTGACCTACAAAACCTATATTTTGAGCCGTTTTTTGTAATAGACAGATAAGGGTAATATGTTTCATATGAAACATTTCACGTGAACCACTATGGGCGATATTCATAAGCGAGCAAAAGGAAATAAAGGCGAAAACATCGCCTGTTCATTTCTTGAGAACAGGGGATTTGTGATAATTGAAAGGAATTATCTCAAAAAATGGGGAGAAATCGACATAATTGCTCAAAAAGACAGAATCTTACATTTTTTTGAGGTAAAAAGTGTGACTTTTTCAGTAGCCTCACTTGCCGGTCATCGTCCCGAGGATAATGTGCATGGGTTGAAAACAAAACGTCTACGAAGGACGATCGAGTCCTATCTGTTCGAGAGTGGGGGTGGCATGGAAAAGGAATTCCAGTTTCATGTACTTTGCGTATATATGAACACCTCGTCTCGCCGTGCTTCCGTGAAATGGCTAAAAAACCTGATCATTTGATTGGTCTACAAAATACCCCCCTCATAATTTGGGTTATAAGTTTTTGGCAAATGGATAGTCCTGCTTCCTCACTTCGTTCGGAGCGCCGGGATTCGAACCCGGAGTCACCTGTACCCAAAACAGGTATGTTAGCCGTTACACCACGCTCCG
>CAZIVT010000016.1:0-19008 GCA_964543075.1 uncultured Candidatus Saccharibacteria bacterium
TAAGGAGAGATTATTAACTTAACTCAGGTGTTCGGATTCGGGGGTGTGGGTAGGACCGTACCTCTATACATATTATATCATATATCACTTCTATTGTCAATATAGTACTACCCATCATCACCGGTACATGCTTAATTCTATAGTATGGCTCTGTAGAGGCGATTTTTGGTAGGTTTTTGAGCGCAAAAAAATCCCTCGGTTTGTACCGAGGGATTTTGCTCGAATCAAGCGGGTTCGGGGTCATCTCGGAGTCAGCATGGTTTGCTGTCATCGGATGGCCCTCGGCCGTCCTTTTGATGTGTTGCGGCCTCGGATTCTTCTCGCCGCAGGTTTCGTTTGAGTCTCCAGAATGACACGAGCGCCCATATTCCCACTAGGCAGAGGAATATCATGACCGACAGTACGAATTTCATAAGTCTCCTTTCTTTTCTAGGTGAACGATACTACATCAAAGGCCCGCAGGTCTACCCTGCGTACGCAGGGTAGACCTGCGGGACTGCGGAATACGGGTTGCTACTAATTCCACCCACCGATGATCGCTCCACCGATGATCCAAATGACTAGTGATGAGATCGAGTTGATCAGGACCAGCTTGAACGGGCGCTTTTCCCAGAGCATCTGACCTGCGGCTGCCGGGACAGAGAATCCAATCCATGCGATGAGACCAACGAATGCTCCGTCGCGAGCCGTAGAAGCGCCAATAGCTGCGATAGCGAATCCGATGACGATGAATGTGATCACTGTAGCAATGAGTTGAATCACATACGACCAGACCATACTCTCCTTCTTTGCCTCTGCGACGTCCTTGTCAGTGATACCCATGAGAGCCATCCACTCTTTGCCGAACAGGAGAGGAGAGTACCAGAGAGCACCGATGACGAATGCCACGACCGACGCGACTATGACTGACCAGATTGATGCGTATTCCATTGTATTGGTTGGTTATTTTGCTATGCTAGAATGCTAGCACACATGAGGATCATTTCAACCATAACCGTCATCATCGTAAGTCTCG
Source organism: uncultured Candidatus Saccharibacteria bacterium (assembly GCA_964543075.1). Lineage (GTDB taxonomy): Bacteria > Patescibacteriota > Minisyncoccia > Phycocordibacterales > PALSA-1337 > C7867-002. Next base: position 1,016 of record CAZIVT010000016.1, read on the forward strand.
GTATTCTCTGGTATATCGCAGACACGAGCATTGCTACTCGAGCAGTCCCAACGTTTGATGAGTTTATAGGAAAGGGTGTAGAGGATGAGATTGCTTCTTCTACAGAAGCGACGACGACACAGCGCGTGTCATCGACATCTGGTTTTCCACAAGATGAGCTCGAACGTATCGATATCAAGCTCTCGGAGACGACTATACACGCAATGGTGGCAAGACATCCCTCGACGCGCGAGCGTGGATTGAGTGGATTGCCCGCTCTCGCCCCTGATGAAGGCATGCTATTCATATTTCCGGAGCAGGGGAGACATAGTTTCTGGATGAAGGACATGAAATTCGCCATAGATATCATTTGGATCGCTTCGAATAGAGATATCATAGCTATTTCTAGCGGCATCTCTCCTGATACGTATCCCGATACCTTCATTCCACCTCGTGACGTGCAGTTCGTCCTCGAGCTCGGTGCCGGTTCGGCAGAGAAGATAGGTTTGAAAGCAGGGGATAAGGTCGTATTCTGACGCATAATTATTGATATTGGTTGTGTTGAGCAGGTCACGATGTACCTGTGGATAACTTCTAGAGCACTCTTTGCACGACAGTTCTTCTCGGAGGGGTTGACACTCGTTCGAACACGGAGAGTTCCACTGTCCATGCAGAGAATCGTAGTACATGTGGATAACTCATATGTCCGGTGAGCTCAAAAGGTGAGAATTTAGCCATCAATTTTCCCATTTTCCCAAAAAATATTTTTCAAGCACCCAATTATCGTTGAAAAATCTTTTCATTTGGAGGCTCGCTCTTCACAGGAGTATTTTTTTCATTTGCAATGATGTTTTTGATCAAACTTCCCTTCCCTTTTTGTGCTAGTGAGCGGTACAATGTGATTAAGAAATCATTTATCAGCCTGCGTAGCACCCGTAGACGATAGTCTACCAAAGCATCATATGCCCAAGAACAAAAAAACCTCCGGGAAGGGGTCGGCTAAGGCCGTCTCTATTCCGACCATTATTAAGAGAGACGGACGGATCGTCCCATTCGATCTGGACAAGATCACCAATGCCATCTGGAAAGGCATGAACACGGTCAAGGAGGGTTCTGTGGATGATGCTGGGTTGGTTGCTCAGCAGGTCTGGGCCGAGCTGGTGCGCATCAAGCGCAAATTCGCTAATTTCGTCCCGACGGTCGAGGGTGTACAGGATATCGTCGAAGCAGAATTGATGCGTTCTGACTATGTGAAGACCGCAAAGCACTATGTCATCTATCGTGAGGAGCGTGCCAAGCTGCGCGCCGAAGGTCTCGAAGTTCCTGAGCGTGTACGCAAGCTTGCTGCGGATTCCAAGAAGTACTTCAAGAACGCGCTCGGCGAGCTCGTCTACTATCGTTCGTATTCGCGCTGGATCGATACAGAGAATCGCCGCGAGACCTATATCGAGACCGTCGATCGATATCTGGCTTTCATGAAGGAGAATCTCGGCTCCAAGCTCAAAGACGCCGAGTACAAGGAGATTCGCGAGGCCATCCTCAATCAACACGCTATGCCGTCGATGCGTCTCTTCCAGTTCGCTGGCAAGGCCGCTCGTGTCACCAACGTCTGCGCATACAATTGCTCCTTCATCGCACCGGAGTCGTTCCAGGATCTAGCTGAGATCATGTATGTCTCTATGTGTGGCACCGGAGCTGGATGGGCGGTGGAACCTTCCAATACCGAGAAGTTCCCGCAGATCATGGTCCAGACCGGGGACAAACCGATCGTCCACCAGATTCCTGATCACAAGGAGGGCTGGGCTGATTCCCTCGTTGTCGGCATGAAGGCCTGGGCCGCCGGCAAGGATATAGAGTTCGATTATTCCGGTATCCGTCCCGAGGGTACGCGTCTCAAGACCATGGGAGGCAAAGCCTCCGGTCCCGCGCCTCTCCAGCGTCTACACAATTTCACCCGCCAAGTCATGCTCTCGCGCCAGGGCAAGCGCCTGCGTCCGATCGATCTCCACGACATCATCTGTATGATTGGTGATTGTGTAGTCGCTGGAGGTGTCCGTCGCAGTGCCATGATCTCTCTCTCAGATCTTGACGATCAGGAGATCCGAGATGCCAAGAAAGGCGCATTCTATATGACGCATCCGCACCGCATGCTGTCCAACAATTCCGCCGTATATATCAACAAGCCGACTAACGAAGAGTTTCTCAAAGAATGGATGGCGCTCATCGAGAGCCGCTCCGGCGAACGCGGCATATTCAACCGCGGTTCCTTGGCTCAGACGCTCCCTGAGCGCCGCATCAAGGCCCTCAAGGAGTACAAAGGCTATTTCGATGCGAGTGGTCAACATATCATCGGCCCTATCGGCTCCAATCCTTGTGGCGAGATCATTCTCCAGTCCAAGCAATTCTGCAACCTCTCGGAGATCGTTGCTCGCGCCGAAGACACCGAGAAGACTCTCATGAAGAAGATCCGCATAGCCACCATTCTCGGCACATATCAGTCTACCCTGACCAATTTCCCCTATCTCTCCAAGGAGTGGAAGGATCACTGCGATCGCGAGCGTTTGCTCGGTGTCTCGATCACAGGTCAGTGGGATTGCCCGGCTGTCCGCAAGCCGGGAGTCCTGAAGAAGCTCAAGGACGAGGCTATCCGCATCAACAAGGAGTATGCCAAGCGCTTTGGGATCAACGAGTCTACTGCCATTACCTGCGTCAAGCCGTCTGGAACACTCTCGCAGACCGTCGATTGTTCCTCCGGCATGCACCCACGACACTCGAAGTACTACATCCGTCGCATCCGCATCTCAGCCACTGATTCGTTGTTCAAGATGCTCCGCGATCAGGGGGTCCCGCATCATCCAGAGATCGGACAGACGGAGGAGACAGCCAACACATTCGTCCTAGAATTCCCAGTCAAGGCACCTTCGGGATCGATCTTCCGTGACGACCTCTCAGCCATCGAACAGCTCGAATACTGGAAGATGGTCAAGGAGAATTACACCGAGCACAACCCTTCGGTGACTATCTCTGTCGGAGATAACGAGTGGATCGAGGTCGCCAACTGGGTCTACAAGAACTGGGAGATTGTCGGAGGGCTCTCATTTTTGCCTCGCGAGAATGCCGTCTACAAGCTGGCACCGTATGAGTCTATCGATGAGAAGACCTACAAGGAGCTCTCCAAGAAACTCGAGCACGTCGACTATTCCAAGATCATCACGTATGAGAAGCAGAATGAGACCGACCTCAAGAAAGAGCTCGCTTGTGTCAGTGGAGTCTGCGAGATCGTATAAACGGTACGAATATACGAATTATTCGAATGACACGAATGAGCGCTCCTTGTCAATAGTCGTCAAATATGCTATAATACGCCATGGCTGTACCACACAATCGCTCTGCTCCGCTCGCCTGGCGAGCTTCGTAGAGAGGAAAGTCCGAACACCGGCGTGGTAGGAATGAGCGATCGCTCCTATCACGCAGCATGCAGCAGGTAACTCCTGTCAGGGTAACACCCAGAGGTGCGAACAGAAACGCCCGAGCCGAAAGGCGGAGGCTCCGTCGCAAGACGGATGATGTCTATGGCGACATGGATATGCAACGGCAAAATCCTTGCATCGGTGCAAGACCGCGCTCTGCTTTGCGATTCATTCTGAATCGCTTCGTAGAGAGAGTCGCTTGACCCCGCGAGTGATCGAGGGGCTAGATAAATGATTGTGAGTATCTCACCTAGCTCATTGAGCTGCGGTACGATATCACAGAATTCGGCTTATGGTACGGCTATGAAAATACCCCCAGGAGGGGGTATTTTCATAGCTAGGGTATCTGCTATACTAGATGAATATTTAGCGGTTTTTAATCACACGTACCCACATAACACCTATGTCATATTATACCGGCGAAGCCCAGCCAGATGTCTCTGCTCCCGTAGATCGTCCACGTCGTGACGGCGACAGGATCGAGTCGGCGGCATTCTATGTCGCTCTTGCTGCCGTAGTGCTGGCACCTCTCGCGTTCTTGCCGACGCCCTATATCGCTCTCGATGCCGTCAAGACAGTCCTCATCGCTATATGTGCTCTCGTAGCTTTTGCGCTCAACGCAGTCGCCCTCTATCGTTCGGATTCGTTCTCACTGCCGTCACGCGGTGTATCGTGGTCGGCCACGCTCGTAGCCGTATCTCTGGTCGTCTCGTCGATCTTCGGGACCCATGCATCCAAGTCGTTCTTCGGCCAAGGGTTCGAGATCAATACAGCAGGGTTCCTCATCGTGCTCCTGCTCATCGGACTCTCGGTATTCTGGTCGGTTCTCAAGAAGCCGGAGCGCGCCGTGATCGTCTATGTAGGTATGACAGCGTCTTTCCTGATCCTCTATATCGGCCACGCCCTCCGATTCATCGCAGGACCGTCATTCATGTCTCTCGGTATCCTACAGTCCGTGACGTCGACGGTCGCGGGTACGTGGTATGACGTAGCGGCTCTCGCTATCGTCATTTCGACCATCGCTCTCGCGGCCCTCGTCTTCCTGCCGCTATCTCGACGTATGAAGACTGTTTATGCGGTACTGCTCGTCCTCTCGCTCGTCGCCGCGTATATCATCAATAGCCGCATTGTCTGGTTTTCCGCATTGGTCGCTTTCATCGCCATCGCCGCATACGCCTCAAGCCTCAAGCCTCGAGCGCCCGGCGGTGCTATCCAGTCCTTCATGAAGAGGATCGTATGGCTTCCCGTGATCATCGCGGTCATAGCGGGCGCGCTATCGTGGAAGGGTATATCTCTGGCAGGACCAGTCATCCGTTCTCTCGGTGCTGAACATACCTCTCTCGTGTTGCCATGGCAGTTTTCGCTCGATGTCACCTCGGGCGCTCTCAAACAGGCCCCTTTCTTCGGCGTCGGCCCCAATCGTTTTTCTCAAGCCTACATCGTCCACAAACCATTCATCATCAATAGCACCTATGCGTGGGACGCCGAGTTCAATTATGCGTTTGGTCTCTTGCCCACATTCATCGCTACACAGGGACTCGTAGGAGTTCTCGCTTGGTCGTTGCTCGCTATATTCATAGGTATTTCCATTGTTCGGATGTTGCGTAAACTTCCCGAAGATCCACATGTTCGCTTCACTGCCGCGACCGCAGTCACGACCACGGTCTTCTTATGGATATTGGCACTATTGACTGTCCCATCACACACGGTGGTGCTCTATGCATCGATCGCCACTGCTATCACACTCGGCATCGGCGCCGTGTATGGATCTGAGCGCAGGCAGATCACCATCAAGCCACGTGTCGCCACGGCAGCGGTCTCACTGATAGTGGTCGTATGCACCATGGGCGTATTCTCATACGCCAAAGACGCAGCTGCTCTAGCGTATTTTGGATCAGGAGCAAAGGCGCTTTCGGAGCGCGGAGATGCCGTAGAAGCAGATAGGCTCTTCGGTGTGTCGTATACACTCAATCCATCCGATGTGTATCTGCAGGCTCGTGCTGAGGCCGACATCGTCCATGCCAATCAAGTCGCTTCTTCTATCACGCAGGGGTTGCCCGCGTCTACGACCGAGGCGTTGGTCAATCAGACCGTCGAAGCAGTCAATTCCGCCAACACATACGCAGGTAAAGCTATCGGATATGATCCGACCAACTACTACAACTATCTCTCGGCCGCGCGTGTATCAGAGCTAGCCACATCTATCCAGATGGATGGAGCATATGACAACACTGTCGCCGCGTATACTCGCGCTATCCAGATCAATCCACTCAACCCAGCTCTCTACCTCAATCTCGCTCGATTCCAGGCCAACAATGACCATCTCGAAGAGGCGACAAGAACCATCGGAGCAGGTCTCCAGGTCAAGAATGACTACTTGGATGCCATATTCCTCCTATCCCAGATATCCGCCGCGCAAGGCAATCTGACCGATGCTATCACTGCCGCACAGGTCGCATCTGAGCTGTATCCGAACAACGCGGTCGTGTTCTTCCAATTGGGATTGCTCAATTACAACAACAAAAGCTATAGCTCTGCCGCGACCGCTCTGGAACGCGCGATCGAGCTGCAACCTGACTATGCCAACGCCAAGTACTTCCTCGGCTTGACCTACGTCAGACTCGGCAGATCAGCGGATGCAATCGTCCAATTCTCTGAGCTCGCAGAATCCAATCCGGACAACGAAGAGGTGCTCTTCATCCTCTCGAACCTCCAGTCGGGCAGGTCTCCATTTGCTGATGCTCAACCGCCGGTTACGCCTGATCCAGAAAATCGCCCCGAACTTCCTATCGACGAAGAATAGACTCGCTCGAGAGGACAAGGATATATCATGGTAAAGAAGCTGTTCTCGTTGCTCGGACAAGAGATACGCGGCCTCCACGAGGCGGCGTATCTTCTTGCCGCATTCGCGCTACTCTCACAGATCCTAGGATTGGCTAGGGACAAATTGCTTGCCTATACCTTCGGTGCAGGTCAGGCGCTCGATGTCTACTACGCCGCATTCCGTATCCCCGATCTCATATTCGTCTCGATAGGATCGCTCGTGTCGGCCTCTATCCTGCTACCATTCTTCATCGAACGCTTTGATACGGGAGACGAGCAGGGTAAGCGGTTCTCTGATTCGGTGTTCACGGTCTTTTTTGCTGCTATGGTGATCGTCAGTGCGGTAGCATACATTCTCGTCCCGGTGCTCATCCCGCTCCTCTTGCCGGGATTCGCCGATGATCCATCATTGCCCGACTTGGTGATGGCCTCGAGGATCATGCTGGCATCACCCTTCCTGTTGGGCTTGTCGAACCTCTTTTCGAGCATCACCCAGATGCGCAGGAGATTCCTAGTCTACGCCGCGAGCCCGCTATTCTACAACGTCGGCATCATCATCGGCGTCATATCTCTATATCCTATCTTCGGGATACCTGGCCTAGCGCTCGGCGTCGTACTGGGCGCGCTCCTTCATATGGGCATCCAGGTACCATTCATGACCATCTCCAAGTCGTTGCCGTGGTTCTCCCGCAAGATCGATTGGGTCCGCGTCCGTAAGGTGGCGACGCTCTCGATACCGCGGACGCTCACTATGTCAGCCAACCAGCTCTCGACCTTCTTCTTGACCGCGCTCGCGTCTCTCATGGCAAAGGGTTCCATCGCCGTGTTCAATCTCTCGTTCAATCTGCAATCCGTCCCGCTCACGATCATCGGTGCTAGCTACTCGTCGGCCGTGTTCCCGGACCTCTCGCGTCTCTATGTGTCAGGGAACAAGAAGGAGTTCCTGGACAAGATGATCGCCGCGGCGCGCCATATCATCTTCTGGTCGACCCCGATAATGGTGCTCTTCATCGTACTGCGTGCGCAGATCGTGCGTACAGTGCTCGGTGCCGGAAGGTTCGACTGGTCTGATACCCGCCTGACGGCGGCTTCGCTCGCACTCTTCATGATATCCGTCATCGGTCAGAGCCTGATCGTGCTCTTCATTCGCGCATTCTATGCGGGTGGACGCACATCACGGCCGCTCATCGTCAATATCGCCGCGTCGGTCCTGATCGTCGCACTGGGCTATATCCTGACCAAGCTCTTTTATGCATACCCAATATTCCGGTTCTTCATCGAGGATTTGCTCAAAGTGAGCAATCAACAGGGTACTGGCGTGCTCGTCCTAGCCTTGGCTTACTCGATTGGCGTGCTTGTCAATACTGCTTTACACTGGTGCATGTTCGCGCGCGAGCATCGCGGGTTCAACCGTCCAGTCCTCGCCACGCTCTTCCATTCATTCTCTGCATCGATCATCATGGGATATGCGGCCTATCTCAGCTTGCGTATCTTCGCTGAGGTATTCCCGCTCTCCAAAGTATGGGGTGTCTTCATGCAGGGTCTCCTGTCTGGATTGGTCGGCATCGGTGTCGGCATATTGGTTCTCATCATCCTCAAGAATGATGAGCTCGCCGAGGTTTGGCGTACCCTGCACCGCAAGATCTGGAAGGCCGCTGTACCGCCAGCGGAAGTCGAGCATATATAGCTGGGCTGGAGCGGTGATTTTTACATAGCGACACAAAATAATTCTGATGGATAGTTCCCAAGACTTTTTTCCAGGAATATAATTCCTGACATGAATGTCGAAATCGTCAAAAAAGAGGTGACGCTCGATGCTATTCGAGTCATTGTTCAGGATATCATTCGGGTATCCGTCAAAGATCTTGCTACTAAAGAGTCGCTTAATAGCCTCGCCACCGAGGAATCTCTGAAGGATTTGGCCACCAAAGAATCCTTGAAGAATCTGGCTACCAAGGAATCATTAAATAATCTTGCGACCAAAGAATCCTTGAAGAATCTGGCTACCAAGGAATCATTAAATAATCTTGCGACCAAAGAATCCTTGAAGAATCTGGCTACCAAGGAATCCCTGAAAGATTTAGCTACTAAAGAGTCTCTCAAGGGTTTGGCTACCAAGGAATCTCTGGATGGACTTGCCACTAAGGAATCACTAAAGGATTTGGCAACCAAGGAGTCTCTCGAAGGCCTTGCCACCGAGGAGTCGCTTAACGGTCTTGCTACTAAAGAGTCTCTCAAAGGGTTTGTTACGTACGAACAACTCAAACAGGAAATCGACGGGATAGTTCGACAAACAGCAGGGTTGCGGACTAGGATCGATGGATTGGTCATAAGTATAGGTAGTCTCCCTACACGAGAGGAGCTGTCAGCATTGGAACAGAGACTCGACAAGAGAGTCGACGGTCTCGAAGACCAGGTCGACGGCCTAGCTATCACTGTGAAGAACGAATTCGATAGGCTAGACGACCGCCTCGAGGGGATCGAGAGGGAATCTGAGCGAAGATTTACGGGGATCCAGAACCAACTCGACGCTATCTATGGAGGGTATCCCAATCGTGTAGAGTTCGACCATGTGGATAGGCGTGTAAAAAAGCTAGAAAAGGCCGTATTCGCCTGAATGAGATGTTTCTGCTATATTCTGTAGGCCTCATGAAAGAGGCTTCGGCATATCATATGGATCAATCTCTCATCCGCAATTTCTCCATCATCGCGCACATCGACCATGGCAAGTCGACATTGGCTGATCGCATGCTCGAGATCACCGGCACTATCGAGAAGCGCAAGATGCAAGATCAGGTGCTCGACAGTATGGAGCTCGAACGCGAGCGCGGCATCACCATCAAGATGCAACCGGTCAGGATGCGATGGGCGGCATCTAGCCAACAATCTCCGACAAGCGGCGATCCAAAGACGGCGTATGTCCTCAACCTGATTGACACTCCGGGTCATATCGATTTTTCATATGAGGTATCACGGGCGCTCAAGGCGGTAGAGGGCTCTATCCTCCTAGTCGATGCCACACAGGGTGTCCAGGCACAAACATTGACCACCCTCAACATGGCGCGTGAGGCAGGACTTACCATCATTCCCACGGTGAGCAAGATAGATTCACCGCTGGCCCGAACTGATGAGGTCGTAGCCGAAGTCTGCCAGTTGCTCGGATGCGGACCCGAGAGCGTGCTCAAGGTCTCCGGCAAGACAGGCGAGGGAGTCGCTCATCTGCTCGATGAGATCATCCGTCGTGTCCCTCCGCCTACATCCGCAGATGCTACAGGGGAGTTCCGGTCGCTCATCTTTGATTTCCAATATTCAAATCACACTGGCGTCATCGTCTATGCTCGAGTCATGAATGGTTCCGCGCGCCGTCGCGAGAAGCTCAAGTTCAAGATAGCTGACAGGGTATTTGAGCCGATTGAGATAGGCATATTCGCACCTGACGAAGTACAGACTGACACGCTCTCGGCCGGAGAGATCGGCTACATCGTGACAGGTATCAAAGAGCCGGGGGTCGCCTCTGTCGGAGACACGATATCTTCGCTCAAAGATAGTCTACCTCCACTTTCCGGTTATCAGAGTCCCCGTCCGGTGGTCTGGGCTTCGCTCTATCCTGAGAGCCAGGACAATCTATCTCTGCTCCGTCAGGCGCTCGGCAGGCTGCGCCTATCGGATTCCTCGTTCACCTATGAAGAGGAGGCGTCAGGCACCCTCGGCAAAGGATATCGTTGCGGCTTTCTCGGCATGCTCCACCTAGAGATCGTCACTGAGCGCTTGCGCAGGGAATTCTCCCTAGAGCTCGTCGTCACTCAGCCGACCATCACCTATACGGTCGAGACCAAGAGTGGCGAGTCTCGCACTGTCTATTCTCCGGCGCTATTCCCAGACGACCATGATCTCAAGTCGGTCACCGAGCCGATCGTGACCATGAAGATCATCGTCCCTCCGGACTATATGGGGGGCTTGATGAAGCTCATCTATGACCACGAAGGAGAGGTCATCGCTACTGACACCTTTGGTGACAACCGTATGATGCTCACCCTGCTCATGCCGCTCCGCGAGCTGATGAGGGACTTCTTCGATGAGGTCAAGAGCGTCTCATCTGGGTATGCCTCGATATCATACGATATCACTGAGAGCAGGTCGGCTGATGTCGTCCGCATGGACATCTTGGTGGCCGACGAGCCTGTTCCGGCATTTGCGCGAGTGGTCTCGCGCCGTCGAGCTGAGATCGAGGCTGAGTCTGCCGTCGAGAAACTGCACAAGATCATGCCTCGTGAGCTCTTCACCTACAAGATCCAGTCCAAGGCTCTCGGACGCATCATCTCCTCCCGCTCTATTTCCGGCAAGAAAAAGGACGCCGCAGGGACGCTCTCTGGAGGTGATATCACCCGCAAGATGAAGCTACGCGAACGTCAAAAAGAGGGCAGAAAGCGCCTCAAGGAGCATGGCACGGTCAATATCCCTCAGGACGTGTTCGTCAAGATGATGAGGGGAGGAGAATAGCCACTATCTCCAGATAGGGAAATAGAGGAGAATCATGCTCAGGATGACTAGTATAGCTACGACAGTCATCGCTCGTTTGAAGAATCTCTGTGATGTTTCGTGAAATAGCATGGCATCTAGTATACTGTATGGCATGAGATACGGCAAACTACCCTTGTGGCGCAGGATCATCTCCTCACCGATCACCTCTGTGGTGTCGGTGGTCGCCCTCGTGGTGCTTGTTCATGCGGGGTGGAACATACACGCCAAAGCCCGCGCTGGCGCCGAGCGGCTCCATACGCTTCAAATGGAGTCTGCTCGCTTGGAGGATCGCAGAGACCAGCTGTCTCAAGCCGTCTCATATCTCTCTACTGAGCGGGGTGTGGAGACGGAGATGCGGACCAAGTTCCATGCGGTGAGACCAGGGGAGTCGGTCGCTGTCATCGTCGATGGTCCGAGCGATACGGCATCGGGATCTATCCCTGCGGTCGCGACTTCGACTCCAGGCTGGTGGGGCAGGATGTTGCGCGCTGTCGGATTTTGAAATACGATGATGACGAGCTACGGCGTACCAATGTCGCCTGCGCTCTTCGAGCTTCGGCGTACCAAGCGAGATTAGTTTAGTGGTAGAACGAGTGCTTCCCAAGCACTAGGCGCGAGTCCGATTCTCGCATCTCGCACTGCTTCGCCCCGCCACCCGGCGGGGCTTCGTAGTGCAGGCACAAAATATCTAGGCTCAGTGACGGAAAATCCCGAGCCGCCCTGGCAGGGCATCTCGGGATTTTGGGCTGGTTTTCAGCTAGTCGACGAGGGTCATCTAGATCCCCAGCGACTCTTTGATCCTAGCTTCGTCGAAGCCGACGATGACGTCCTTGCCGGTGTCGATGACAGGTACGCCCATCTGGCCGGTTTTGTCGATCATTTCTTTGCGCTTCTCCAAATCGGCGGCGACATTGTGCTCTGTGTACTGGACATTGTTCTCAGTGAAGAACTTCTTGGCCATGTTGCAGTAGACACACGTCGGGGTCGAATATATGGTGACAGTGCTCATGTGTAGTGTACGATATGATTAATTGAATAAAATATCATCAACCTTTTAGATATATGGTTGATTGTATCATATCTATAGGATTTGCAAGCGGTATGTCCATGATATACTGCGTATGATGGGATTTGATTCATACATACATGACCTCATGGTCTCGATCCATGCCGCTGCGCCCGGTATATCCGCCGTAGCTCGATGGGTATCTCTGATCGGCGCACCACTCTCTCTGGGACTAGTCGGCATAGCTATCGCCGCTCATCATGCGCTCCGCAACCGCTGGCGTCTCGCAGGTATCTGGTCAGCTGTCATCGTCGTGTCGGCTATCACCATCACGACCCTCAAATCTCTCGTCGATCGTGCACGTCCAGACACGGCGCTCCTCGAGCTGCATGACCCGAGTTTTCCGAGTGGGCATGCACTCATGGCCGCGGCATTCTTCTCCATGCTCGGATATGCCCTCATGCGTCGCAAAAACATCAGACACGGGCGTGTCTGGGTGATCTGCTTCTGTGCATCATTCCTCATCGGTGCATCTCGCTTGTTTCTCGATGTTCACTGGGCGACAGATGTCCTTGCTGGATGGGCGATAGGGATGATAGTCCCGTTTGTGATACTCAAAATCTCCAAAAAGACGAGATTCAGATCCTAGCTCGTGATAAGGCTCTCTCCCGTCATCGCTTTTGGCTTCTGCAAACCGAACAAATCCAGCACTGTCGGCGCCAGGTCATAGAGGGCGCCGTCACGGATCGTGCAATCATGGCTGGTCAGGATGAAGGGGACCGGATTGGTGGTATGTGCGGTGTGCTTGGATCCTGTGGCAGGGTCAATGTTGAGCTCGGCATTGCCGTGGTCGGCAGTGATGAGGGCGATGCCGCTAGCTTTCTCGAGAGCGTCTACAACGCGGCCGAGTTCTACATCCACCGCCTCGACGGCCGTTTTGATAGCGGGAACATTGGCAGTGTGACCGACCATATCGGGATTGGCGAAGTTGACGAAGATGAAATCTGTGCCTTTGCCGATCTCGGCGATGACTGCGTCTGCGATGGCCTCGGCGCGCATCTCAGGCGCTTCGTCGTGGGTCTTGACGTCCTTGCGGCTGGGGATGAGGATGTCCGTCTCTCGTTCGAACTTCGCTTCACGGCCACCATTGAGGAAGTATGTGGCATGAGCGAATTTCTCTGTCTCAGCGATGCGCGCTTGCGAGAGTCCGGCAGAGGCTATTTCCTGACCGATAGATGTCTCGATCTTGAATGGAGGGAAGGCGATGGCGCAGGTGAAATCGACGCAGTACTCGGTCAGGGTGACGAAGAGGATGTCCTTGCTTTTGGGGAGCTCCAGCATCTTTTCCGAGAGCATGCGGGCGCGATCTGCCCGGAAATTGAAGAAGAAGACCGCATCACCGTCCTTGATGGCACATCCAGCGCCTTCGGGCGTAGCACAGACGGTCGGTACGATGAGCTCGTCTCGTTCGCCTTTCTTGTAGAGCTCGGAGAGATAATCTGATGGCTTGATCTCGCAGACGTTGCCTGTACAATCGAACATCGCTTGCTCGGTCTTGGCGAGGCGGTCCCAATTGTTGTCGCGATCCATGGCGTAGTAGCGACCAGAGATCGTCGCGATGAAGAACGGCGGTTTGTGCGGATTAGGGGCGTCAGCGTTGAGAATGTCGAGCACGGACTCTAGCTCCTTGATATACGATGAGGCGCTCTGTGGAGCAGTGTCGCGTCCGTCGGTGAAGACGTGGATCGCTATTTCTGGTACGCCCTGTTTCTTGGCGAGGCGCAGGAATGCGTAGAGGTGGTTCTGGTGGCTATGTACGCCGCCGGGACTGACGAGACCCTGGACATGGAGAACGGAGTGGTTCTTCTTCACATGTTCGAAGAGCGATAGCAGGGAAGGGTTTGTGTCGAACTCACCGCTCTGGATGGCCTTGTCGATGCGCACGAGATCGGTGTCAGCGGGCTTGCCGGCGCCGATGGTCATGTGTCCGACCTCGCTGTTGCCCATCTGTCCCTCGGGCAGACCGACGGCATCTCCGGAGGCTTTGAGCAGGGAATGAGGATATGTCTCCCAGAGGTGCTTGAAATGAGGCGTATGTGCGGCGGCGATGGCGTTGTCAGTGGTCTCCTCACGGTATCCCCAGCCGTCAAGCACGATCAGCGCGATTGGTTTATTCATAAGGGGGAGTATAGCATAATTCTAGGAGGTGCCACTTCCTAGAATGAGCTTGTGTTCTAATATTACTCAATATTACATCACGCCACCGGAGTTCGATTTTGGGCCATTATTTTGTAACGAGTTTTGACGCGTGGTCAAAGAGATGGTGTAGAGATTCGACCCCTTGTGTCGAGAGTATACTTATCCGTGCGAGACATAACCCCCTCGCAGACTATCATGCTTCACAAGAAGCCAGATCAGCAGCCTGCTCCTGCAGTGCCGCAGACTCCTCCGACGGAATAGTTTGTGAGGAGCGAAAAGTCCCCGCGAGGGGACTTTTTTATCGCTATATCTCATCCATACGCACGACGACCCCACTCGCGTAGGGTCGTCGGCCATAGGGTAGGCTGTCGTTCATGTGTAGAGAAATAATCCAAAAAAATATAAGGTGGAACTTGGATCCGACACGGATGCCGGTATACGTTGTAGTTCCTATATTGATGAGTTAAGGATTTGCTCTATGAACGAGAGCCTCATTTCAGTATGAACCTCACATCTCAGAAGTCAATAGGTACCTGTGGTAAATTCCGTGGGTAACCTGTAGACAAGATGGGTATAAGTATGATTTTTAAGTGGAAAACTCCACATATGCTGATTCCACATACTTCGATGCTCTGCATCGGGGTTGTTGATTACAGCGCCTTGAGTCGTTCTACGATGAATCCCTTTTCGCCATTTCGCGTATTTAACGCGGCCTTCATAGCGACGCATGAGTCGGGGGCAATCAGTCCGTGGAACTCTTTGTATGCCCTCGGGAAGACCACGGCCTCGATCGATCTGGAGAAGTCCATGATCGTCACGAACGCCATCGTCTCATTGTTTTTGGTTTGGATGGTCCGTACGCCTGTGATGATCCCTGCAAATATCGTCTGTTGGCCTTCCTGGAGTGTATCGAGCGCCTTCTGGATCGTCATGCCGTTCTTCTCGATCTTCTCGCGATAGCTTTCGAGAGGGTGGCCAGATATGTAGAGGCCGAGGAGCTCCTTCTCATGCGCGAGCTTCTCTCGCATGCTCTGGGATACAGCCGGCGGGATCAAGCGTAAACTCGGGATGCTCGAGTCGTCCGCCATGCTCCCAAAGAGCGAATCCTGGTCGGTGTGCTGGCTGACGCTCTCTTTGTTGTATTCCAGCAGGAGGTCGAGGTTGGCGAGCATGACCCCGCGGTCCTCGCTGAAGCAGTCCATGGCACCGGCTTTGATGAGCGATTCCAAGGATTTCTTGTTGAGGTTGCGATCCTGGACTCGTTCCAGGAAATCGGCCAAAGAGACGAACGGGCCGTTCTTCTTGCGTTCTTCGATGATAGACGTAGATATGCCTTGGCCGAAGTTCTTGATCGTCACGAGCCCGAAACGGATGTGATACTCGCCATCTGCTCCCTTGATCACCGTGAACTGGCTGAAGCTCTCGTTGACGTCCGGCGGGAGCACGGCGATCCCGAGCCGCTTGCATTCCGTGATCGTCTCCGCGACCTTCTCTGTATCGCCGGATTCAGAGGAGAGGACAGCCGAAAGATAGATGGCGGTGTGGTGCGCCTTGAGATAGGCGGTGATATATGCGACGCGCCCATAGGATACGGAGTGAGCCTTGTTGAATCCATAGGCGGCGAATGGCTCGATCCATTTCCAGACCTCCTGTGCCTTCTTCTTGGGCCAACTGCTGTGTTCGACGCAGCCATCGATGAATTTCTCTTTTTGCTTGGCCATCTCCTCAGGGATCTTCTTGCCGACGGCTTTGCGGAATTTATCCACCTCGCTCCAACTATACCCGGCGAGCTTATGGGCCATCATGAGAAGGTCATCCTGATAGACGAGGATGCCGTATGTCTTCTCCAGGATGGTCTCGAGCGCCGGATCGAGATAGCTGATGAGCGACGGATCATGCTTGCGGGCGATATAGTCGGGAATAAATTGGATCGGACCGGGGCGATAGAGCGCGACCATGGCGTTGATGTCATGGATCGTGGTCGGTTTGAGCTCCTTGAGGAAACGGGTCATGCCGTCGCCGTTGAGCTGGAAGAGATCGGCGGTCTCGCCGCGCGCCAGCATCTCGAACGTCGGAGCATCGGTTACCGGGATATGATCCACGTCGAGCGTAGCGCCTTCGATCTTTCTGATGCGCTCCACCGTGTCGGCGATGATGGTCAAGTTCTTGAGCCCGAGGAAGTCGAACTTGAGCAGACCGGCCTCTTCGATGGAGTACATGTCGTATTGGGTGATGATCTTGCCTTCTCCTTTGGGGTCGTATTGCAGAGGCGTGTAATCGGTGAGCGCGGTCGGCGATATGACCACTCCCGCGGCATGGACGCCGATATGCCGCGCGCAACCCTCGATCTTGCGGGCCATCTCCACGATGCGGCGGGCATCCGCGTCCGAAGCCATGAGTTCGCGCAACTCGACAACTTCTTCGAGCGCGCGGTCGATGGTCATGGGGAATCCCTGCGATCCCATAGGGATGAGCTTGGAGATGCGATCTCCGACTTCGTAGGGGAATCCCATGGCACGAGCTACATCGCGCACCGATCCGCGGGCGGCCATGGTGCCGAAGGTGCCGATCTGCGCGACTTTGTCGGAGCCGTATTTGTTCCGGACGTAGTCGATCATCTCGTCGCGCCGATCGTCGGCATAGTCCATGTCGATATCGGGGGCTGACGGGCGATCGGGGTTGAGGAATCGTTCGAACGGTATCTCATAGACGATGGGATTGATATTGGTGATCCCGGCCAGGTAGGTGACCAATGATCCCGAGACGGATCCGCGGATATTGGAGAGGATGCCGTGGTCACGCGCGTAGCGGAGCATGTCCGCCACCACCAGGAAATACGGAGCATAACCCTTGTCACGGATGACCTTGAGCTCATATTCCGCTCGGGCGAGCAGGGCATCCGTCTGTCCGATGCCTCGTCGGGCGAATCCCTCCATGACGATGTGACGTAGCTCATCGTCGGAGCTCCGGCCGCTCTCTATCTTGAGATCAGGGAAGACCCACTTTCCGAGAACGAGCTCCAGATTGCAGGCATCTCTGATGGCTGCGGTCCCATCGAGCGCCTCGGGTAGATCACGGAAGAGCTCCTCAGCTCGTTCGGTCGATATGAACGAGAAATCATCCTCGTCATTGTCGGAGATGCGATCGCCACTGTCGCTATGAGAATTGACGCGGACCAAGGTCTCGCGGGCGAGACGATCATCCGGTTTGAGGTAGTAGACGTCGTGAGCGGCCATGATGGGGATGCCGTTGCTGTGGGCGAACTTGAGCAATGACTGCATATTTTGCTCATGTCCATCGATCTCCGGGTGGCGCGTGATCTCCATATAGAACCTATCGTTTCCGAGGTCAGATTTCGGGAACGTCTTCTTGTAGAATTCAGCGATCTCTATGGCCTTGTCCTGGTTGCGGCCGCCGAGAGACTGCGCGATCTCTCCCGAGAACGACGGCACGATGCAGATCAGTCCTTCGTGGTGCTGTTCTATGAGCTCACGGTCGATGCGCGGCTTGTAGTAGAAGCCCTCGAGGTGCGATTTGGTCACCAGTTGGACGAGGTTTTCGTAACCGGTCTCATTCATCGCCAGGAGCACGAGCCGGCTCCGGCGATTGTCGATGCCGGGCTGCATGTCGCTCCTTGATCGAGCCGCCACGAAGAAATCGACGCCGATGATCGGCTTGATCCCCGCGTCTTTGCAGGATTTATAGAATTCGATGGCGCCATAGAGATTGCCGTTGTCGGTCAGCGCCAGCGCGTCCATCCCGTCTTTCACGGCCTCCGCGACGAGGTCGTCTATCTTGGGCAGGGCGGAGAGGAGGGAGTAGTGCGAATGCACGTGGAGATGGACGAAGCGTGATGCCATAGGGCTAGTTTACAATTTACAATGCAAAGTGGGAAGTTTGACGCGATGGGCATTAGAGAGTATAATTACAGTCGAATCTGTACCCTACCCACACCCCCGAATCCGAACACCTGAGTTAAGTTAATAATCTCTCCT
>CAZIVT010000017.1:0-17362 GCA_964543075.1 uncultured Candidatus Saccharibacteria bacterium
TTTCATGATTTTTAATCATACAAGCGTTCGGATTCAAAGGTAAATCTACAATTGATATGGCTATTGCGCCCATTTATAGTCTAATCAACTATCTCGCTACAGCATCGAGCGGCTCATCCGTTATCTGACGGAAGGCCTTTCTGTGCTGTGGCGAAGAGTCCAGCGTGTAACCAAACAAATGCTGATTCGGAGTGCGATGATCGCATGATGAGGAGGCAAGAAAGGTACGAATGAAAGCAAAACAAGATTGGCAGTTTATTGGACGGTTTGTTGGGACTTTGGTGCAACTGAACACGGTGATAATAGGAGTTTTCAAAAAGGCCGGTGTCGGTCTCGAGATCCTCGAATGGACGGTAGGACGGGGTAAAGATTCACTGGAGACTCTGCTTGAGAAATTGATTGCTGAATATAAGCGGCAGAATCTGGTTCCTATCAAGAAACCCGAGATCGACCCCATCATCCGCGTCAACCGCTCGATCCGCCCGTCATATCCCGATTGGGTAGAGGTGATCATGCGCCCGGAGTTGGAAAACACCGGACCTGCGGAATACGACATCACCAAGACGGAGCAGTGGCTGCACGACGGTCAGAAGAATGGCAAGTGGATCGAAGGAAACAAGATCTACGCCCATCTCAAAGATACCGGCGACCTCAAGAACCACGCGACATTGCGCGATCTCGAAGAGATCCAGAAGAAAGGCATCGTCTTCTTCCGGAAATACTTCGCTGGTAAGGCAGTGTTCGCCTGGGGTTCAGTTGTGCGGAGCCGCAGCGGCCGCCTCAGCGTCCCGTGTCTCTACGGGGGCGGCGGCAGGGTGGTGTTGTGCTGGTACTGGCTCGGCTACGGCTGGCACAGCTTCAGCCCGGTTCTCCGCCACGCAAGTCCCGCCACGGGCGGGACGAGTAGCTCTCAAGCCTCGGTCACTATGAACTGATGAACTCAATCCTTTGACCTTTGTTCTTGCGATAGAAACGCTTTGAAGGGCGTTTGATAAAATCTTCAACCCTCATGCACTATGGCATGGGGGGTTTGTTGTTTTTGTATGATAAAATAGTGCCGGTAGTAGGCGAATCTGCGGGCGGTCAAGGCTTCCCGCGGCCGAATCCAGTATCCATGAGCTGAGAGCGAGATCGGTCAACCCAGTAGTCAACACTGAGGTCGCACCTCGGTTTTATGGCTCCACAAGGCTATTTTTGGCATAATATTTTGACAAATAGGTATTTTAGGTGTATACTATACGAGTAGTTCTTTGATACCAACTTGCGATGTGGTCGTAGCCAAAAGAGGCTTAAAAGTAGGCCTTTCCTGGCTATGACCACTACGGTTCATGGTTCCTCCTCGGATTAGAGGGAAAACTCAACGCGCAAATTAGCGCAAGGAGATTAAGATTATGAGCACTGAATTCGCATCTGTCGACCTCACGGCCGGCCAACTGAATGCCATCGTCAAGAAACTCGGTGGTCACGATGGAGCAATCAAGTTCCTCCAGGGCAAGCTCGCGGTTTCCGAACCGACTCGCAACTGGCGTGAACAAGACGGTGTCATCTACCTCAGCGTCACTTCCGACGGCACGACTGGTCCCAAGTGGATCAAGCGTCTCGAAAAGAAGGGCTTCCGTTTGAGCGAATTCGCCAAAAGCGTGCTTCGCTCGCCTGACTTCAAGCCGACGAAAGGCGTGACGACTGAGATCGCCATCCTCAAGGGTATCCTCTTCGAGGACCGCGACCGCACCACCTCCAACATCCGCGACCTGGCTACGCAGCGCAAGCTGACAACGCCGAATGCGGAAGTGGCCTGTCTCATCCGGGAAAACTTCTCGGACGAGGACATTGAGGCGATGGGTCTGATCTGGATCGTCACTATGCACGAACCGATCAAGGATTCCGGCGGCGATCCTTTCTTGCTCTACGCGTACCGGGACGGCGATGGTCGCTGGTTGGGCGCGTGCTACGACAGGCCTGGCAACGGATGGGTTCGTGGGCACGGGTTCGCGTTCGTCGTTTCGCAAGTTGGTCCTCAAAACTAAGACACTTTGGACTCCGGTCCTTAGAAACTTAGTCCTTAGCCCTGTTCCGATCCGTCGGAATGGGGCTAAATTTTTTATACAAAATCATTTATACTTATGTCGGCAGTAGGTGAATATGCGGGCGGTCAAGGCTTCCCGCTACCGAACCCAGTATCCATGTATCGAGAGTATCCACGGTTACGGCTTTGGATAGAGTGGTGCATGTAGCTGTTTTAAAAAACGAAGATACTTGGCACGAGATTTTAAGGCATTATACCCAGTAGGTCATCCTGCTGGATGAGATGCCGGATTCGATACAGCCCTGAGAGTATTCGAGGGGCAGTGGTACAGATGAGATCTCGTGCATTTCCGACGGCGATCCTAACTTGCTCAACGCGAACCGGAACGACGATGGTCGCTGGTTGAACGCGTACTACGACAAGCCTGGCAACAGATGGAATCGTGAGAACGGGTTCGCGTTCGTCGTTTCGCAACTCTCTTCATTTCTCCCTCACTTTTCTAGCGGGGGAGTTTTGCTGTGGCCTCACGAAGCCTTGGCGGAGTTGGCTTTTGTAAGCTGACCATTCCAACCGCCGAGCATTTTTCCTGCTTCATCCAGCATTACTGAAAGAGTTATATATTTTTTGTCGTCAAAAGATTTCGTTTCCCACAAGATCATTAAAAGTACACGCAGTGCATCCATCTTTTTGATGGCAAGTCTCACGTATGGTTGTTTCTCCTCACGAGATAAGAAACTTGCAGCAGAAATTGCTTCGGTCACTTCAATAAATAAAGTATCAATACGCTGCCCGATAGAATATCTATGTGTTTTAGGGATATCTTGATAAAATCTGTACCATGTCAGGTAAGCGTTCTTTACTTTAGCTAAAACAGGCAAAATCTTTCTTGGCTGGCTGGCTGGCTGGCTGGCTGGCTGGCGCTATATTTGTGTCCAAAATTATCTTCCAACATACCTACAATGATATCATCTCCGTCGATAACCTGCTCGTCGCATGGAGGGAGTTTCGTCATGGCAAGCAGTCGAAACCCGATGTGCAGGAATTCGGGCGTCATCTGATGAGCGAGATACTGTCGCTCCATCATGATCTGATGCGTAAAACGTATCAACATCAAGGATATAAGGCATTCAAGATCAGCGATCCAAAACCGCGGGACATACACAAGGCTTCAGTGAGAGATCGTCTGCTCCACCATGCTGTGTATCGTGTGCTTTACCCATTCTTCTCGAGGAAATTCATCTCGGATTCTCATTCGTGCCAGATAGGGAAAGGTACTCATCGCGCTCTCGACAGGTTCCGTTCATTTTCACGCAGAGTCTCACGAAATGATACGAGACATGCATGGGTGCTGAAATGCGACATTCGCAAATTCTTCGCTTCGATCGATCATATGACATTGAAGGCAATCCTAGCCGATCATATCAATGATCCCGATACCCTTTGGCTCCTCGATAGGATAATCTCAAGCTTTCATTCGACGCGCCCAGGCGTCGGTTTGCCTCTCGGTAATCTGACCTCACAGCTCCTGGTGAACATATACATGAACGAGTTTGACCAATTCGTGAAGCATGGCCTCAAACAGAAATACTACATCAGGTATGCCGATGACTTCGTCTTCCTACACGAAGACCAGATCGTGCTCATGGAGGTCCTTCCCAAAGTCCACGATTTCCTGGAAGAACGCCTCAAGCTGTCACTGCATCCGGACAAAGTATATCTGAAGACGGTCGCTTCGGGCGTCGACTTTCTGGGCTGGGTGCATTTTCCTCGTCATCGAGTATTGAGGACTGCCACCAAGCGGCGCATGTTCAGGAATATTATTGCCAAGAGGAGTGCCGGGGATCCCGACAAACTGGATGCGACACTGTCTTCGTATTTGGGTATGTTGAAGCATGGAAATGCGCATAAGCTCAAAAATGAGGTACAATTACAGTCAAATAGTTTAATAGTTCAATAGTCGAATAGTCCTTGCTACTAGATCTGGCAGCAGAGACTATCGGACTAGGTACTATTTGACTATCAGACTGGTATTCGACTATCGGATTGCTACCTATGAGCATACATCTCAACAAAGGATTCACTCTCGCCGAAGTGATAACCGCCGTCGCCATCCTGACCATGATCATGGTGGCCGTGGCGGCGTTCCAGTACAACGTGCTCGACTACAACCGCTCGACAGCCGTGTCGCTGACCAATACTCAGGAAGCTCAATCTATCATCAAGACTGTCGCCAAGGAGCTCCGTGCCATGCAGTCCAGCGCCAATGGCGCATATCCTATCGCGAGCGCGGCCACGAGCTCTTTGACCTTTTATTCGGATACAGACAGCGATGGGCTCGAAGATCGCGTACGCTACTATCTGACAGGTTCGACGCTCTACCGCGCCACGCTCGAGCCGAGTGGCAATCCGCCCGTCTATACAGGTACTGAGAGCATACGTACCCTAGCCACTGGGATCCTCAATTCTCCCACGACATCCATATTTGAGTATTTTGGCGGATCATACGCAGGGACATCTTCTCCGATGACATACCCGCTGACGCTCACTGACATCAGGCTGATCAAAGTGACGCTGACCGTCGATACTGACCCCGCGAAGACGCCCATACAGAGGTCCTTTAGCACGCAGGCGACATTGCGTAATCTCAAAGACAACCTATGAGAAATCCTAAACCCGAAACCCTAAACACTAAGCACGAAATTCGAAATTCGAAATTCGAAATTCGTGCTTCTTCCGGTATCGTTCTCGTCAACGTGCTCATCTTCGCTACTATCGCGATCACAGTGACGTCAGCTCTGGTGGGGTGGGGTGGGGCAGTGCTCAAGACGACGCGCACCCTCGATCTGCGTGAACAAGCTCTACAGATCGCCGAGGCTGGTGTCGAATATTATCGCTGGCACCTCGCTCACGCGCCGACGGACTATCAGGATGGCACCGGCGCCGCGGGGCCATATGTTCACGAAGTAGAGAATGCTGCGGGAGATGTCATCGGCGAGTATTCGCTGGATATCACGCCTCCACCGATCGGATCGACCATCGTCAAGATCGAGTCCACCGGCACGCCATCAGCTGATCCCAGCGTATCGCGCACGATACGCACTACCCTGGCCATACCGTCTCTCGCTACATATGCGGTCGTAGCCAACGCTGAGATGCGTTTTGGTGAGGGGACCGAGGTCTTCGGGCCTATCCATTCCAATGGCGGCCTGCGCTTTGACGGTCTGGCGCACAATATCGTGACCAGCGGTGTCTCTAGCTACGATGATCCTGATAGCGATGATTGTAACGGAGGCAACTCATTCGGCGTACACACATGCGTCAATCCTGACGATCCATCTCCGCCCACGGCTGTACCGAGTCGTCCTGATGTGTTCGCGGCCGGC
The DNA here is from genome assembly GCA_964543075.1 of uncultured Candidatus Saccharibacteria bacterium. Taxonomy (GTDB): domain Bacteria; phylum Patescibacteriota; class Minisyncoccia; order Phycocordibacterales; family PALSA-1337; genus C7867-002. The sequence goes on from CAZIVT010000017.1 coordinate 5,410, forward strand.
AGGCAATTCCCTGTGCCGACGTTCGATTTCACCGGATTGACGACAGATCTGTCTTCGATGAAAGCCGATGCGCAGGCATCGGGCAGGTATTATGCCAATTCTGGGTACCAAGGATATCGTATCGTGCTCAAGACGAATGATACCTACGATATCTATCGCGTTACCTCAGTCCGGTCAGCGCCCAATAGTTGCACCAATGTGGCCAATCAGTCGGGCTGGGGAACCTGGAGCGTCAATAATCAGACATTGATCGGGTCAAATCAGGCATTTCCCGCCAATGGCCTCATCTTCGTCGAGGACCATGTATGGGTGGAGGGTACGGTCAATGGCGCTCGATTGACGATCGCGTCAGGAAGATTTCCTGACAATGTGACGACACGTACGGACATCACGGTCAACAACGATCTCCGGTACACGAACTATGATGGCACCGATGTGGTCTCGCTCATCGCTCAGAGGAATATCAATGTCGGCCTGTTCAGCGAGAATGATTTGCGGATCGATGCGGCATTGATCGCTCAGAACGGTCGAGTCGGACGCTGGTACTACGAATCTGATTGCAGGTCAGGGGGCGTCAACTACTACGTACGGGACATGATCACGCTCTACGGTATGATCGCCACCAACCAGCGCTACGGATTCGCTTACACCAACGGGACAGGCTATGATGGCCGCGACATCATCTATGACAGCAACCTGCTCTACGGTCCTCCGCCCTCGTTCCCGTTGACATCAAATCAGTACACCACTATCTCGTGGGAGGAGATATAGCAGGCACTATTCGACTATTGAACTATTCAACTATATACTTGTAGTCATGAGTAAACGTCTGATCATAGGCAACTGGAAGATGAATCCTGCTACGCTGGATGAGGCCAAGGAGATCGCTCGCGGCACCCGCGCCGCGGCGGCCAAGCTGTCGCATGTCGATGTGGTCGTCTGTCCGCCATTTCCATTCCTCTCGGTTGTGACAGGGAAAGGGGACATGCCACATTTTGCGCTCGGCGCGCAGTCCGCATCTATCGAAGAAGAGAACGGCTCATATACCGGAGAAGTCAGCGCGACGATGCTGGCGGATATGGGCGTAGAACATGTGATCGTCGGACACTCCGAGGAGCGCGCTCGCGGAGATGATGATATCACTGTAGCGCGTCGGGTCAGAGCCGTGTTGGATGCAGGCATGAAGGCGGTCCTCTGTGTAGGAGAGAAAGAGCGCGATGAGGGCGGCGCATATCTCCACACGCTCAAGGAGCAGATCGTCGGCAGTCTTACTGGCATCCCCACATCCAAGGCCAAGAATATCATCCTGGCATACGAACCTGTCTGGGCTATCGGCGCTCAGGACCCGCTTGCGTCAGAACAGATCAGAGAAATGGGTATTTTCGTGCGCAAAACATTTTCCGATGTATTCAGCGCTGATCAAGCGCTCAAGGCGACCCTGCTCTATGGCGGTTCGGTCAACGCCCGCAATGCCGCCGACATCGTATCCATCGGTCAGGTGGATGGTCTACTTGTTGGTCGTGAAAGTCTGCATCTGACCGCTTTTGTCGAACTGCTCAAGGCGGTGGATGGGGTCAGATGATCTTCCTGCTATAATGCCTGTATGAAAACCATCCGCAATATCGAATACCTAGACGGAGTCAAAGCGCTCGTGCACGTAGACTTCAATGTACCCATAGAGGCCGGCGCGATCAAGGACGACTTCCGCATCCGCGCGGCTCTGTCGACCATCGAGTTCCTCCGCGACAAGGGTGCGGTCGTGATCCTTATGAGCCACCTGGAATCCGCCGACGGGACCAATCCGTCGCTCGAGCCGGTCGCGAAACATCTCGAGAAGCTCGGTGTACCCGTGACGTTCGTCGCTGATTACAAGAAAGCCGCCGAGATGATCGCCCAACCGGCAGATAGGGAGTCAAGTACTAGCGAAGAGGTACAGAGGGGTCTGATCTCGGGGGAGGATGAAGATATGAGAGGGCCTTGTTTTCTTTTGGAAAATCTACGTTTTTTCCCGGGAGAAAAATCCAACGATCCGAGATTTGCTGAGGAGCTGGCTTCTCTCGCTGATATATATGTCAACGATGCATTCTCCGTTTCGCACAGAGAGCATGCGTCAGTGGTCGGCGTGCCGCGACACATCCCGAGCTATGCCGGTTTCCAGCTCGAGAAGGAGATCGCCAATCTATCCAAGGTGTTCGATCCCTCGCATCCGTTCCTCTTCATCCTCGGTGGCGCCAAATTCGAGACCAAGATGCCTCTCGTCGAGAGATTCTCCAAGACGGCTGACGCCATCTTCATCGGCGGGGCGCTGGCCAACGATCTCCTCAAGGCCCAGGGCAAGCAAGTCGGCGCTTCCAAAGTCTCATCATCCGATCTCGACCTATCAGCCATTGCCGCTGACCCCAAGGTCTTCTCATGCGTCGACGTCGCCATCGCCAATGACGGCAACAAGGACATCGACCATATAGATGCGGACGATGTCATCGCCGATGTAGGAGAGAAGACAGTTGCGCTTCTCCAGGAGAAGATCGCGACGGCCGCATTCATCCTCTGGAACGGTCCCTTCGGCATCTATGAGAAAGGCTTCACCTGGGGAACGGAAGAATGCGCGCGCTTGATCTCCGAGAATAGTTCGGCCACGACGATCGTCGGGGGAGGCGATACGCTAGCAGCTATCGCCAAACTCGGCATCGAGGAGAAGTTCTCATTCGTCTCGACGGGCGGTGGGGCGATGCTCGATTTCTTGGCGCAAGGGACGTTGCCGGGGATCGTGGCTTTGGGTGACTGAGAGTCGGGCGATTTTCAGAGACGTTATCCGAGGTTGGACCGCAGAGCAGTCACAACAGCACAATGAGAGGTTGAATTCACGACACCGATATTTGTGTTTTGTGTTGTATCGTGATATAATTTTGACCAAGAAAGGAGTACTGTTATATGGCGGATGTCAACGAGTTCTTTACTAGCCTTGTTCAAACTATGCAGTCGGATGAGAAAGCGGGATGCAAGAGGTCGTCGGATAGAGGAGCGGATGATGTGTGCGCATGTGAATGTCATCGTTCCGGCGGCAACATATTTGCCCACGTGCGGCCATGTTGCGAACAATGCCCGTATTGTGGGCGCAATATCAAGATCCATGCATTCGAAGGCCACCAACGTCAGTGCATGATCGATCATCCCGAGAGCTTGCGCGCTATCGAAGCTCGACGCATGGTCGGATAGTGTGCCGCTTCGGTTTGCCCGACCATTACAAAGACTGCCAGATCATGTGTCTGGCGGTTTTCTATTTGATCTGACAAGAGGAGATATATCTCTACGAAGCGATTTTTCCGAGCGCTTCGACGATCTTGCGCTTGTTGGTCTCGAAATCCCGCGCGTCTCCAGCGACCTCCTTGTTGGGGAATACCCAAATATGGGCATGGGGCACTTCATCGCCGACGATCTTGCTCAAGATGAAATCCGTGTCGAAGGCCTGGCGTTGAGCCAGGGCTATTTTCTGCGCGACTTTGAAATAAGCGCCTACATCCTCATGATCCCAGACCCAACGGACGTGCTTCTTGGGGACGACTTGGGTATGTCCGGGGGATTGCGGGTGTATGTCGAGGAAAGCCAGGAAGTCGTCGTCTTCGTAGACGATGTGCGCGGGGATCTCTCTCGAAACGATTTTACAAAATATGCAGGGGGTGGTCATACGGGATCATTGTACAAGAATCGATACCAATATACGAGTGATCGATACTAGTATTCGAATAATCCGCTCTCCTTCGCTCTAATCGAGCTTCGAAGGGCAAGTATATTCGCATCGATCATTTGATATACTTCCACCCATGAGCGACCAGATCCATACCCCTAAAAAATACTCTACACGCCGCCCGCTGACCGTCGCTGAGCGCAACGCCATCGGCGGTTCATCCGATATCGTGGCACACTTGCTCTTCCATCGCGGGATCAAGGACGCGGATGCGGCGCGGAAGTTTCTCGAGCCGGATTATGACGAGCATCTTCACGACCCATTCCTGCTCAAAGATGCCGAGAAGGCGGTGGATCGGATCATCACGGCGATGGAGAACGGCGAGCGCATCGTCTTCTACTGCGACTATGACGCCGACGGCATACCGGGCGCGGCGATGTGGGATGATTTCATGCGTCGTATCGGCCATGAGAACTACGCGGTATATATCCCTCATCGTCACAACGAAGGATTCGGAGTGAATATGAATGCGGTCGAGCAACTGGCCGCGGACGGCGCCACGCTGATCGTCACGCTCGATTGCGGGATCTCCGATGTCGGACCGATACGTCGAGCGGTCGAGCTCGGCATGGACGTCATCGTCACCGATCATCATGAGCCGCCTCCGGAGCTCCCGCCGGCATACGCCATCGTCGATCACAAGCAGGAGGATTGTCCCTATCCGGATAAGCATCTCTGCGGCACGGGTGTCGGGTTCAAAGTGATACAGGGGGTAATAGCAAAACTCAAAACTCAAAACTCAAAAATCAAAACTGGCAAAACATTGTCTGAATACATATTTACCCTGCCGGAAAGCTGGAGTGAAGGCCACGAGAAGTGGCTACTGGATATGGTGGGCATCGCCACGCTCTCGGATATGGTCCCGCTCACGGGGGAGAATCGCGTGCTGGCTTCATACGGCCTGCGCGTCTTGCGCAAGAGCCCGCGCAAGGGTCTCTCCCGTCTCTTGTCCAAGCTCAAGATGTCTCAGAAGCACTTGACCGAGGATGACGTGGCCTTCATGATCACGCCGAGGATCAACGCGGCGTCGCGCATGGGGGCGCCGATGGATGCGTTCAGGATGCTCTCGGCGACCACGGATACGGAGGCGGATATCCACGCGTCCCATCTCGATCAGATCAATAATGAGCGCAAAGGCATCGTGGCTAGTCTGACCAAAGAGGTGAGGAAGAGGATCGAACATCGGTATGGGTCTCGGTCGGAAACAGGGATTACCGGAGAGAACGGAGGGCTGCCTCCGGTGCTCGTGCTTGGCGATCCGGAGTGGCGGCCCTCGCTCCTCGGACTGGTGGCCAATTCATGCGTCGAAGAGTTCGGCAGGCCGACCTTCCTCTGGGGTCGGGACGGAGACGGGAGCCTCAAAGGGTCCTGTCGCGCGGCCAAGGGATCCGACGTAGTCTCGATTATGCGATCGGCGCCAGCTCCGACGTTCACGCAATTCGGCGGACACAAGCAGTCGGGAGGATTCGCGGTGCACCCCGACCATATCCATTTCCTCGAGACATATCTCAATGACGCGGCGCGGAATATATCCGGGTCTGATATCGAAGCAGACGGCGATGATGATGCCGGGGTCGAATATGTGGATATGGAGATGAGCATGGACGGTGTCGGCTGGCGGCTCCAGGAGGATATCGAGCGACTAGCGCCCTTTGGCATGGGTAATCCCAAGCCGACATTCCTCTTCACACAGGTCTCTCCCGCGAGCGTGCGTCGTTTTGGCAAAGCGAAAGATCATATCGAATTGACGTTCAAGAGAGCCGACGGATCATCCGTCGCGGCGATCGCCTTCTTCGCTGACAAACATTCCTGGATCTCCGTGCTGGAGGGTAGCTCGAAGCCGATCGATCTCGTCGCCTCCGTAGAGAAGTCTGTGTTCAGGGGGAGGAAGGAGCTGCGGTTGAGGATCCAGGATGTCGTGGTCGGTTGATTGACAAATAGGAGGTGCCGAGTAGTATGACGGTCAGGTCGCGTCTCACAGGATATCCTGTGAGACGCGAAAAAACTGAACCTCAACAAGAGGAGATAGTATGGGCAAAACCCCATTTTCATTCTATAAGGAGCTGAACAAGCTCAAAGAATTCGCCGATGTCTTGCAGTTCGCGCCGGTGTCGTACTATGTGGGCTGTGCGCCACACGATGCTTTGTTCACTGATACGGTGAATGGAACAGTACAGGAATTCCATACATGGCCGGCGAATGTCAAAATTCCCGGAACGCTCACGCTCTCCGATCAGGCTCATCGCATACGCATAAAGAAGGACCTGCGCTCTCCGTCGGAAGATCATCCACCGGTGACATATGAGTGGGTTGTCATTGTGTTCTGTCTGTCTGGTGGAGGGTGGTTCCAGGCATATCATCAATGGACGTCATTCAGATGGAATGAGGCACGTTCCTCGTATAACTCGGTTAAATTCATACTTGATCGTATCCCGAATGACGCGGCGCTCGAACAGATCACTAATCTGCCCAAAGGATTCCCGCGGATTATCCGACAAGGGATGAGGGATTGGGTCCGAGGGTCCATCGACGTATCGAAGGTGAGGACCGCCAGACTGCAGAAAGCCCTGCCTCTTTTTTGAGGAGAAGTGCGCGTCAGGACCAAGGCGGTCCAAGCGCTGATCGACGATCATCACGCATCTTTGTTCACCACGTCATCTCTTCGCGAGATGGCGTTTTGTATATATGGTAGTATGGTCCTCATGATCACTATCTTCACTGATGGCTCGTCTCGCGGCAACCCCGGACCTGGAGGGTGGGGAGCTGTCATCGTCGCGCACGATGACGAAATTGAAAATCCAAAATTGACCCCGTCAGGGGCGGGGTTGAAAATCCAAAACGAAGCGCACAGTATCGAGCTTGGCGGACGTGAAGAAAACACGACGAATAATCGGATGGAGATGACCGCGGCGATCCAAGCGCTTAGAAAAATTTCCAATTTCCAATTTCCAATTTCCAATTCCTCCAAGGGCGGAATCGATCATACCGTCGTTATCTACTCCGACTCCTCATACTTGATCAACGGCGCGACCAAGTGGCTCTCCGCTTGGAAACGTGGCGATTGGATGACCAAGGCGAAAAAAGAGGTGCTCAATAGAGATCTCTGGATGGAGCTCGATGAGGTCATGTGCAAGATCGGCATGCCAAACATTTCCTGGAAATACGTCGGTGGCCACGTCGGCATCGCCGGCAACGAACGATGCGATGAGATCGCTACGGCGTTCGCTGATGAGGCGTCGCCTGATCTGTACGAGGGGCCGCTCTCGAGTTACCCCGTCCAGAATGTCCTCGATGTTTCACACGACGAGATGCGGGCTGTGGCCAAGAAGTCTGGATCATCGCGCTCTGGCCGCCCCGCTTACTCCTACATCAGTCGCGTCGATGGGAAGATAGAGACGCACCGTACGTGGGCGGAATGCGAGAAGCGGGTCAAGGGTGTCAGCGGAGCACGGTTCAAAAAGTCGCTCGACGCGGAGGATGAATCTCGCATCATCGCCGAATTCAGCCGATGACGCGGGGATGCCACGTCATATCCTCTCCTGTCGCGCGAGAATCTTCAGCGAAATTTTAGGAAAACTTTATCAAGATTTTATCTCGGATGCGTATACTGATCCCCATGAAGAGGGGAGTTTTCATATTTTGGTTGCTCTTGATATCGGCAGCGATGCTGCGCGTCATCGCATCATCGGTCAGTGACGTCTCGCCAGGTTCTGCGTGCGTGAGAGAGATAGTCCGTGGTGAGGGGGTCATCGTCACCGAGCCAGAACGCAAAGAGGGTGGGCAGGTATTCGTCATCGACGCGCTCACACTATCTGTCGCTTCTACGAGCGATATGTGTGGCGCATCGATGCGTATCCGCGTGAAAGCTCCTCTCTATCCGAGATTTGCCTATGGCGATAGAGTGGCATTCACAGGACGGATATCTGAGCCGTTCAATTTTACCGGAGACGCGGGACGGACATTTGACTACAGGGGTTACCTGGCAAAGGAGGACATCTACTATGAGATCAAGAGCGGCCACGCATCTATGCTCGATGGTATGGGCGAATCATGGATCGGCCATCTGCACGCCATCCTCTTCACGATACGGCGAGGTTTTGTCGGCAATCTCGAACGCGCGCTCGGGGAGCCTCACGCGGCCCTGGCCGCCGGTCTCGTGGTCGGTGAGAAGGCCGCTCTCGGCAAGGATCTGCTCGATGCCTTCCGTGTCGTAGGCTTGATCCATATCGTGGTGCTCTCAGGCTACAACATCACCATCGTCGGCGACGCGTTGCGGCGTCTGTTGTCATTCTTGCCGCGCGGGATCGGCATCATCGCGGGCGGAGTAGGGATCGTACTCTTCGGTATGTTGGTAGGTGGGGGAGCGACAGTGGTGCGCTCATGTTTCATGGCAGTCATCGCTCTCTCGGCAGATGTGATCAGGAGAGATTACCAGGTAGCGCGCGCTCTCGCATTTGCGGGAATCTGTATGATCATCATCAATCCGCTCATCTTGCTCCACGATCCGTCATTCCAGCTATCGTTCTTGGCGACGCTCGGTCTGATACTTCTAGCCAAGCCGCTCGAGGGAGTGCTCCTATTCGTACCTGAGGCGTTCGGTATGAGGGGTATCGTGGCATGCACGCTGGCGACGCAGATATTCGTGTCACCCTTTATTTTGCACATGATGGGACAGATATCGCTGATCGGCATGATCGTCAATATCCTCGTTCTACCATGTGTCCCGCTCACCATGCTCATGGTGTCGCTTACTGGCGGGATCGGATTTGTCTGGCCGTGGGCGGCATCGATACCAGGTTGGGCGGCCCACATGCTTCTCTCGTATGAGCTATTCATGGTCGACACGTTCGCTCGTGTGCCGTATGCGTCAGTGACAGTGCCATCGTTCTCGTTCTGGTGGGTCGTCGGGTTCTATGTGGCGTTCTTCGCGGTGCTTTACATTGTCCGAAAAGCAGGTAGGATGAGGTCGAACTGTTCTGAACCATCACATACATCATAGAAAGGCGCGATCATATGAAGGAAACAATCGATGCGGAGACGATCATACCGGGCAAAACCTATAGCGTGCCTCGCGATGACTTTTGGGGCATAGTCGCCGACATTTCCCCGGAATCTGTCTGGGTCGATGATTATCACATAATCAGTCCGCAACTGGTCAACATATTCATCAATAACCCCGCCATTGGCGAAGTAGTCCAGTTTCGGCTCGGTAGTCTTTGCGCAGTGACCATCATCGATGTTTCACTAAGCAAGCTTTTTGAGCTCACTGATCCCGAGACTCATCCTGAAGATCACGCCTCTTTGAAGAGGATCGTGCACAAGCCAGGATCCGATTGACCGACGATAGATTAGGACGCATGTTCAACCCCGCTCTCCTGAGTGGGGTTTTTCATTGACATACAAGCCGTGCGCCGACGTCGATGCCAGTCTCTGCTTCAGTGTTTGGTGATGAAATTTTTCTCGACGAAAGACCAGTCGATATTTTTGAAGAAATCCTCGACGTACTGTTTTTTGCCGGAGGGCTGATAGTCGGCTACATATGAATGTTCCCACATATCGATACCGAGGATGAGCGTGCAGCCCTGGAGCTGACCGAGGTGTTGTTCATCTACCCAAGAGATGAACAGACGATCAGCCTTGGCATCATGCCAGAGCATGGCCCAGCCGATGCCGCGCGTGAGAGCGACAGCTTTGAACTCGGCGAGCCAGGCATCGAATGATCCCCAGGTGTCGCTGATGGCCGTGAGGAGTGGACTATCATGAGCGAGTGGTTGCGCCCCGCCTTCGAGAGCGCCGAAGTAGATCTCGTGATTGCGCATGCCGTTGTATTCGAAGCTGAAGCGACGCGAGAGCTCCCCGAGCAGGTAGGCGTTCTTCTCGGAGTCTTGCTTGAGCTCGGCGATCTTTTCGTGGATGAGGTTGGCATGTTTCACGTAGCCCTGATAGAGCTTGAGGTGCTCCTCGACGGACTTTTCGGAGATGCCGACGAGCGCGGGTATGGAGAATTCACGGGGAGAGAAAGGGGATGTGTTCATGTGTCTAGTATATGGCAGGGAGGTGGCACCTGCCAAGGTGCCACCTCCTAAACTTTATCAAAATTTTATACAAACTTTATCAGGATTTTATCTCGGTTTGATAGAGTGGCACCTATGAGATATCTTCCATATGCGCTCCTCGGAGCATTGGCTGCTGGGTATGTCGGCATGTCTATGTATCATGACGAACAGCGCCCGCCGATCCTCGAGATATATGTGTTCGCGCTCGGTAGCGGTCACGCTACGTTCATCCGCACGCCCGACGATCAGAGGATACTCATCGGTGGCGGAGGCAATTCTGAAGTCATCCGCCACCTCACGCACATACTTCCATTCTATTCACGGTATATCGACGCTGTCGTCATCCCAGCTGATCGTCCGACCGACATCGTCGGCCTCATCGATGTGGTAGTGCGCTATGATGTCGGACGCATCTATGCTCCAGCTCCGTTGGTCGTCGATGCTGTAGTCTCTTCGAGTCCGAGCGAGGCCCTGGTGGCGCTCTATGATGCCGCACGATCAAGCGGTATCGATGTGGTCGGACTCAGGGCAGGAGACAGGATCGATTGGGGTGAGGTGTTCGCTGATGTCTTGTTCCCTGAGATAGGTGATCGTTTCGAATATTCACTCGCATCTCCACCGGAGATAGTCATGAGGGTATCGTATGACGATACATCAGTCGTATGTGCAGGCAAGGCGACGCCCAAGGTGCAGAGATATCTAGTTTCCTCGCCGCTCAGCCCTCAGTATGAGTCTGATGCCCTGGTCGTGTCCCACGGCGCATCGGCTTCGACCTTGGTGGATGGTTTCATGGAGACAGTTGACCCTAGATATATTGTTTATTCGAAGGATGAGCCGTCATCTTCCGCAAAGAAGCCTGTCGTTGATCCGTTGGCAGGCATGCTGGACGAACAGAGGTTCAACCTCCATGAGAGAGGTGACGTGAGGATACGGTCGGATGGAGAGGAGTTGAGAGTCGATGCTTTTTTGTTGTGATCGGTGCGTTCAGAGATGGACGGGACAGGATAATCAAAACGCCGCATCTCTGTTGTCATACATGCGGCGAAATGCTCTCACGACGATATGTGAGTACGCGGGTTAGATAAGCCCGGCTTTCTTGAGAGTGGCGTAAGCGCCGTTCTTCTGGATGGTGCGGAGACCGCGTGCGGAGACCATGATAGAGACAGTCTTCTTGATCTCGGGGACGTAGATGCGCTTTTTTTGGAGGTTGGGGTAGCGACGGATCTTACCACATGGATTGAATTGGGTGGCACGAGTGCGGTTGGAGTAGCGTCCTCCAACGACTGAACCTCGCTTGGTTATTGCGCATGTTTTTGCCATAGGTTCCATATGCTATCATATGTTCACGACTGTCGCAAGCTGAGTTGCATAGTACCCAGTTGCATAGTTACATAGTCCTTGCAACCGCACCTAGAGGCAAGAACTACGTAACTGGGTGTTATGTAACTATGTAACTGAACTATGCTTACTATAATCTCAATCGCTATTCTGATCATGTCTGTCATCATCCATGAGATATCTCATGGGTATATGGCTGATCGGCTCGGTGATCCGACGGCCCGTCTGCAAGGGAGATTGACGCTCAACCCGCTCAAACATCTCGATCCGATCGGGTCTATCATCATGCCGCTCATCACGTCGTTGGCGGGCTTTACTTTTGGGTGGGCCAAGCCCGTTCCTTACAACCCGTACAATCTCCACGACCGTCGTCGAGGTGAATTCCTGATTGCCGCCGCTGGCCCGCTGTCCAATATTCTGATCGCTGCTGTATTTGGCACAGTCATACGGCTGTTGTTCTCAGGTACGATTACGCCCTTCATCGAGATATCTATGTATGTGGTGCTGATCAATCTCGTCCTCGCCACCTTCAACCTCATCCCCATCCCGCCGCTCGACGGATCCAAGCTGCTGTTCGCATTCCTGCCAAACCAGTACGGCCGCTTGAGGATGGCACTGGAGATGTACGCGCCGATACTCATATTTGTCGTAATCTTTTTCCTCTGGAAGGTAATGTCGCCTATCATCTGGCCTGTCTTCAAGGTGTTTACAGGACTTGACTTTTGAGTATATAAGGTGTATATTCATCTCTGGTACGTACACCTACCCACACCCCCGAATCCGAACACCTGAGTTAAGTTAATAATCTCTCCTT
>CAZIVT010000018.1:0-15890 GCA_964543075.1 uncultured Candidatus Saccharibacteria bacterium
CGTTTTCATGATTTTTAATCATACAAGCGTTCGGATTCAAAGGTAAATCTACACATACACAGTTCTTTGGAAATTCAACAAACTCAAACCAATAGAAAGGAGGGCATCATATGCCAGAAGACAACAAACCGAAGAAAGAAAAGAAAGAATGGACGTTCAAGAATTTCGAGGCGCTTCTGGCATTGCCGGAGCGTCTCGCGCACTTCTTGCGTCTATGGTTCCACATCTCGAAGATCGACTGGGACTTCATGGTCGCCAAGGTGCGCCAGGGATCCCCGTACCTCGAGTGGTCGCGTTCCAAGGGCAAAGGCAAGGGTCGGCGATTCTTCGCCGCTCCCTGTCCCGAGCTCATAAAGGTTCAGCGCGCGGTGCTCTACCGATTCCTGTCATCCGTGCCCGTGCACTTCGCACGACACGGCGGACAGCTCGGCTCGAGCATCTTCACCAACGCCGAGCATCATGCCGGCTTCGCTAAGACGGTGTTCGCGGTTGATATCGTGAATGCTTTCCCGAGCGTATACCGGTCGCGAGTGCGAGCCTGCTTGTGGAAGCCGTTTGAATTTGGCTTCCGTCAGTTCGCTGGCGTGGAATTCACGCCGGAAGAACGCAAGCAGATGCTCGAGACGCTTGTCGATCTGCTCGTCTGGAAGGATCGGCTGCCGCAAGGCCCGCCGACTTCTCCGCGAGTATTCGACATCGTCTGCGGAAAGATGGATCAAGAGCTGTTCGAGCTCGTCCAGGCCAACTCATCGCCCCTGCAATCCTACCGTTTGAGCATCTATGCCGACAACATCACCATGTCGTCTGACGGTGCCATTCCGGAAGAGGTTCAGCAGGAAGCGGTGAAGGTCATCCGCGACAACGGATTCTACACGCATTCGCGTCCCGACAAGATGGCGTATTTCAGTCCCGAAACTGGCACAGTGCCTGTTGTGACTGGACTCGTCATCCTGCCTGATGGTCGCGTGCTGATGCACCCCAACAAGGTGAACCAGCTCCGCGGTCGTCTCACTCGTCTCCTGCGGCAAGAGTCGTGGGATCGGGTGCTTCGCGGCGAAGTCGCTGGTGTGCTTGGCTTCATCCGTCAGGTCTATCCGTTCGGCAGCGACAAAAAGTTGCCGAGCAAGCTGCGCAAGGTTGTCGCTTCAGCTGAAGCAAGGCTCGGGACTATTCCCGGACTTGCCTCGCAGAACGACGACGTGCCAGTCATCCCGCCTGACGGTAAAACGCTCACTCCTCCCGAAGAGAAAAAGGAGGAGACGAAGAAGAAGGCTCCGAAAGCGAAAGCCAAGAAGCCGAAATCTTCGAAAGGCTCATCCGGCACCAAGGAAATTATTTTGCCGCTTCCACAAGAAGCGACGGAAGAAGTTCCCGAGGCCGCCTGCGTTTGAGTTTAATTAGTTTCCTTGACCGTTAACACGGAAGTGTCAGTGGTAATTACCGCGTAACACGAACGTGTGATCGTTTGAGCTGGTCTTGTCACAAGATCGGCAAGATTGCGGTCTTTGGGATTCGCTTGTTGCGTCCGCGACGAGCGCGGACAAACTTTGTCCGCCGACTCGCTTCGCTCGGCCCTTCGGGCAGGCGGACAAAGTTTTGCGCAATCCATCGAAACTAATCACGAGGGGAGGTGTTTCATCTCCCCTCTCTTTTCCTGGATCTCATTCAATGGGATTCAGAAAAGGAGTTCTTTGAATTTAATGTGTTTCCTTGACCGATGCCAGTAATGCGGCGCCGGTATTAACCGTGCATAGCATATGGCTTAACCGTTTGAGCAGGCACTGCTTCAGCGTCTGCAAGGTTACGGTCCTCAGGGATCGCCATTACTGCTACCGCTCATAGCATTTTTGCTACCGCTTCGCGATAGCAAAACCGCTTCGCTATGCTACGAGACGGTAGCTCCTTTGCTACGCTGCGCATAGCAAAGGCTCCGGTAATCCATCGAAACAAGCCAAAGCGAGAGGAGTGTACTTCACACTCCTCTCCATTATTTCGAACCGTATCGGATGATAGGGTTCGAAAAGTGGACAGTTCTTTGTAATACAAACCTTCAACAAAAGGATCACTATGGCTGACCTATTGAAAATCCGCGCCTCAAACGGCAACGGAATCACCTGGCAGTTTGTCGACGAGACTATGGTCGGCTATGCGATCAATCTCGACAAACCGCCGACCGTCACGATTCATGACGGCGACATCTGGCATGTCGAGCTCGTGGAGACGAAAGCGAACAAAGGCCGTCAGAAGACTGCCATTGTCCGCCTCATCGCCCGAGTGCAAGCACTCGCTCCGTGGGAGAAAATCACGGAACTTCCGGGATACTGGATCGATCCAGTTGACTTGAAGTGCCTGATGGCCTGGCTGCACGCCGGCACCGACGTTATTCTTGTCGGACCGAAAGGCACCGGCAAGACGACGCTTGGCTTCGCTCTGGCAAAAACGCTCGGCTGGCAGGAACCTTGCAAGGTGGATGTCTATACCATCAAGAGGACAACAGACCTCTATGGTACCGATGCCGCCCGTGATGGTTCCACCTTTTTCGTCCGTTCGAGCCTGCTTGATTACATTGACCGCGCGACAATCGCGCTTAAGGAAGGCTTGGATACGCACTTCATCGTCGTCCTCGACGAGATCAACCGCGTCCATGCCAAGGTCAATGAATCCATGCACGGCCTGTTCGACGATACGCGTCAAGTCACGATACCTACTGCCGAAGGCAGCAAGATCGTGCGTTTGCCGCAAAATCTTCACGTCATCGGCACCATGAATATCGGGGCCTCATACCTCGGTACTCACGGCCTTGACGAGGCTCTCAAGGATCGGTTCGCGCCGCTTCCATTGAAGCCCATGCCTATCGACTACGAAACGAAAAAGCTCGTGGCTGACACCGGTATTCTCGAGGCGCAGGCGCTCTCGATCGTACAGGTCGCCAGGACTTTGCGCGAGGCATCGGACGGGGGCCAGATTTCATTCGCTCCCAGTTACCGCGCCTGCCGCAATGTCGCATATCTCGTCCGTGCTGGAATGGGTCTCAAGATGGCTGTCATCAAGGGATTCCTCGGTTGGTACGAAGGCGAACTCGTCTTGAACGAGCAGGGTGAGGTCACTCAGCCGAATTCCGAGGTTGCGAAAGCGTTCTCGGCGCTTCGGATGAAGGGCATCACCAAAGCCAGCGACCTGACGTTGAAGTAATCTCCCGCCTACTCCGCCAACTGGCGAATTCGGCGAGCAAGCGTGTTTTCTTGACCGCTCATACCTCGGTGTAAGTGGTATTCTCCGCAAAACACCTAGTGTAGTCGTTTGAACCGGCCTTGTCTCAAGGTTGGCTAGACTGCGGTACTAAGGGATTGCCGTTGATATTACGACGTAAGCGCTTCGCGTTTACGTCGTAACCCCTGGAATTACGGCGATAAGACTTTGTCTTACGCCGTAATCCAGGCTTCGTCATCCATCAAAACACGATGTGGGAAGTGCTTCACTTCCCTCTCTTTTCCTGGATCTCACGCAATGTGGGATGCAGAAAGAGAGTTCTTTGAATTTAACCAAGTTTTCTTGACCGTTAACGCTTCGGTGTTAGTGGATATATCCGCATAACGCTTAGCGTGATCACTTGAGCCGGAGGTGTTTCATCTTCGGTTAGATCGCGGTACTAGGGGAACGCCAATGCCCTGACACGCTTCGCTGTGTCAGTGCTTGTCAGACGCCTCGCTTCCTCGGCACGGCGCTTCGCGCCCCCCTTAACCTATGCCTCGGTCGCTTTGCGGCGTCTGACAAGCATACGGAATCCATCAAAACTTGGTTCAAAACGGGGAAGGTGCTTCATCTTCCCCACCCTTTTAGAGGACTGCTGCGAATGCAGAAGTTCTCTAAGAGAGTTATTCGAACATTGACAATCAACAAACGGAGGATACATGAATATTCTGGATGAGACGTCAGAAGACGTTTCGCTTCAACACGAGCTTACTCCGGAAGAGCGCGCGGCCGAGATCCTCAAAGGAGAACTGCCGCGCCTCATGAACGATGTAAGCATGCTCGTCGCCCGGCCGTTCCGCTTCGTGTGGGATCCGAGCGCCGAGACGGCGTCAACTGACTGTATTGCGGAAATCCGCGTTGCACCCCGTCCATTCATCGAAGGAGAACGGGAGGTCGGTTACGGCACTGTATACCATGAGACCGGACACATTCGCTTCAGCCCATACGGGACCAAACTCCTGGCTCGGGCTGACAACGAAGGCGGACCAGTGCTCAAAAGCCTGATCAATATCATCCTTGATCGCAAGGATGATTCGTTCACGGCCGAACACGCACCGGGCTTCGCCGACACGCTTCGGCGTCGTCTCCTGGTCATCCGCACGCTTGCCCGAAGAATGCAGTATAAAAGCTCGCTCTCTCGAATGAGCCTCGCGGAGCAATCGCGGTTTCTGCGGAACGCCAAGCCGAAAAATGCCTACGAGGACTTCTTCCTCGCGGCAAAATGCGGCAAGGCTCCAAAATTACCGGCGACCAAACGTGCCATGAAGCACGTTCGCATGGATAATATCCGTGGTGCATCGCCCGAAAAACTGCTCTGGATCGCCACGCGAGTCAGGGAGATTCTGGGCAATGAAGCGGAAGACGAAGAGGATAAGGCTCAAGCCGAGTCCGGATTCGTCGCCATGTGGAAGGAGGCCGACAAGTCGGAACGCGGCAAGAAGATCGACGCCACGCTGTTCCAGGCGATCAATGCTGCGGTCAAGACGTACATAAGCGCTCTCCGAGCGCGAAGTGTTGATAGCCTGATACGGCAGATCGCATCTCTAGGTATCACATATCCGGGGCCGCTGTCTGTTGGTACCGCCAAGACCGTCGAGGTCGAGAAGGTGCCACCGCAAGCCAGATACGCTTCACAGTACGAGGCCATCAAGTCTCGTATCACTGGGCTCATTGAACCACTGGTCAAAGCTCTCCGAAACATCAGCACCCCGTCAGAGTTCGAACTCTACGGACGCGATGAAGGAGATCTCGACCTTTCGGAAACAGCTCGTATTGCCGCTCGCCTCTCTGGTTTTTACCAGGAGACAGTGACTGAGCGGGATATCGATGCCGAGATTCATTTGGCAATCGACTCAAGCGGATCGATGGCCGGAGACAAGATTGAACGCGCTAAGGAAATCGCCGTGGTATTCACGGAGGCTATCTTGGCGATCAATCAGGTCTGTCTCGGACGTGTCTGGAGCTTCAACAGCGAGTCCATCGATGATTACGGGCCTGTGTCGCGGACATCAGGGTTAGTGCTCGCCGAAGGCGATGGCGGCAATTCCGACACCCACATGCTTCCCATAGTGGGTAAGGAATTGCTGAAGTCTCCTAAGCGACGCAAGATCCTGATCATCCTGTGCGACGACGGCCCCGACTCGATCGAGCTCGTCAAGAAGCTATCGCAGCAGCTCATTGCTCGAGGTGTCATCGTTATTCACCTCCTCGTCGGAGTTCATGGCACACCGGACATCTATCCGGTTGAGCTTGTTTACTCCTCAATCGAAGAGTGTCTCCAAGAATTTGGCGACCTTCTCAAAACCATAGTCTCCCACCTGAAATAGCGGTCGGAGCGCCGGTAGTCACCTCGAGTGGCTACCGGTTTTTTGCACATCATCTCAACTTAATCATGTACACAACACCATAATGAACTGCTCGAGGAAAATGATCCCTACTCTTCCGTCCGTAGCGAGTTGAGGAAGCCCGAGATGACCGCCAGCACGATGGCGAATACGAACGCCCACCAGAAGCTAGCCACCGAGAAGCCGGGTACGATAGCGGCGGCGAGCAACACCAGGAGGGCGTTGATCACGAGGATGAACAGGCCCAGCGTGAGCACGGTCACCGGCAGGGTCAGCACGATGAATATCGGCCGCAGGATGGCGTTGATCGCGCCGAGCACCACAGCCAGGATGAGCACCGTGACCAGCCCCTCCACCGTCACGCCCGGCAGGAGGTAGGCGGAGATCGCTATGGCGATGGCGTACACGAGCCAATTGAGTATGAAACGCATATGATGGTGTAGACGATCGACGAGTAGGGTTGTTACGGATTCGCTATTGCGCCACCGACACCATGAGTCCCCTGTTTCGCCTTCTCTGCTGGAGACATCCCTTCCAGAGATCTGTGCGGAAAATAATTCCAAGCGTCGTTTACAATCTCAAGTATATCGCTCAATTCGGCCATGTCACCTCCGCGGTCAAACATGGAGATTATGTCCTGCAAGTCACTGCTTCCCTCTTCATTGAAGATAACATCTCGTATGTCGTCCAGATCAAAATCGCTTCCTGTCTTCTCGAGCATATCCGTGAGTTCCTGCTCTATCTCCTTGCGACGGGTGTATATTTCCGTCGGTATAGGTCTCGTCTTTTCGATGATCTCACGGTACATCCTGACTTCCGTAAGTCGTCCCCAGAATTGATTGAGGCTCTTGGCGATCGATGGCTTCATCTCATCGGTGTATTCGACGTCTTCGTCTGTATCATATTTGTCCAGAAGCCCTTCCAACTCATGTAAAAGTTCGACGTATTGTCTCTGTGCTTCTATCTGGCTAGTTTTCTGTTTCTCAGTAAGCAGTTTGCCGGCTGGATATACGAACGGATGCAGTCGACTCGTGAGCGATGAATACAGCCAATCAGCCGTATGCCTTATGGCTTCGCGCACATGACCATGGGGATGCTGGAGCAGTTTGAGAGTGAAATCTTTGAGAGTTCCGAAATACTTATCGTCCAACGCAAGATAGAACAAAGAGAGCCCGGAAGCGAAAGCAGCCTGATTTTTCGGGACTTTTATCTCATCAAAACGCGAAATTTGCTCCAAGGCGACCGGCGAGGCCTTTTGGAAAGTTTTGGAATCCTGGTGCCACAGCTTGTGTATCCGTTTCTTGGCGTCCTTGAATTCCGTCGGCCTGCCGAACATGAGCGTTCGGAATATGTCCCTGAATTCTTTTTCCATTTGTTCGCGTTTGGTCATAATCATACGGCATGTTAGTTTACTCGGTAATCCTCCGCGATTTTCCAGACTCCCTTCTCTCTGAAGGCCGGTATAGTCTGACGCCGAGCCGCGTTGAGAAGCGATGCGTGAGATTTTGATATTTTCCTGGAGTATTCGGCCAACCTGATGATATTCGCCCCGTTGAAATAGGCGATGCGTTTGTGAAGAGATTCCATGAGCAGTAATGCGATGATCCTCTCCATACCCTTGGCCTCCTTTTCGGTTCTGAACTTCTCAAACGAGGCGTAATAGTCTGTCTTGTCCTTATTCCTGATAATGATAGTGGGAAAACCGAGACGAGTCAGCTGCCAGTTGATCATAACTCTGCCAATGCGGCCGTTGCCATCGCAAAACGGGTGAACGGTTTCAAAATCCAGATGAAACCGAGCGACTTTATCCGAAAAATAATTGTCATGGTCGCTGGTATATCCGGTGATCAAACCATCTATCATGCGCTCGACATGCTCAGGTGCCGGCGCCACATGCTTTGCCACACGGACATATTCGCCGCTCTTTCTGAATCGGCCAGCAATACCGTCATCGATCCCACCTATAAGCATTTGATGCAGGAGTAACATTGTGTCTTTGTCTATATCTTTTTCCGGAGCTTTATTCCTGATATATGAGACTACCCTGGCGAGATTTTTAGCCTCAAACACCTCGCGCACGGAAACATCACGCGACACTTCCATGTCTAGAAGGATTTTTTCTGTTTCTTTCAGAGTCAGGGTGGAATTCTCTATAGCATTAGAGTTGTAGACGCTTTCAGCTATTTCCGCTTCGTCGATTATGGTCATAAGCGACTCTTTGCCTATGCGCAAAGCGTCATATTGCTCTTTGAGAGCCCTTATTCGATCTCTGATTGGCCTATTTGTTGACATAGTGAATTGGTACCGACAAATATAGCAAATTCACTGCTTTTTGTCAAATACCCGTGAATTGCTACCGAGAAACATCAAAAATTCACGGGTTTTACTAAAGAGTACTCATACCCTGGAGCAGGTCCCGTCTAGGTATTGAACCCTTTCTTCTAACTTCGACTCGGACGTTGTGCCGGCAAACCGTCACACGTCATCGCTCGTCAGAATAATCAAAATATCTCATTGCGCCACCGACACCATGAGTCCCGTCGAACCCAATATTCGAGCCACGCGCTCACATTCACCCAATGTCCCGCTGTACACGGTCACACTGCCATTTGCCTCAGCGGCACGCGCGAAATCACAGCCTTTGCTGTACCCACACCCGATCGCGCTCATGACTGCCTCGGCAGCCTCATCGAACGTGTGGCAGTAGCAATTGAAAAGCATCACGTTCCACGTCAGCTCGATCTTGGGATCGACCTTATTGGTCGGCTTCTTTTGGGTACCTGTGGTCATTTTAGCGAATAAACTCATTCATCAAATCTCGCATCTCTTTTTGGATGTCCTGCGACACCCAGTCACCGAGCTCTTTCACAGCTCCCCCATTCTTGATGATATTGGTGCACGAATCGAAATAGAACTGCTCCGGCGTAGCCACGAACAACCAGATCGCCGTCCAACGGTCTTTCATATTCCGAGCGATATCTTCCATCTCTTGCCAATTCGGCGTCTTTCGGTATTTCACTTCGACAATGAACACCTCCGTCCGATCGTGAGATATCAATATGAAGTCCGGCGCATTGCGTATATCCTCGAGCACCGGCTTGAATTTGACCATCTCCACGTGCTGAGCAACTTCCGGCAGTGTCCGCTCATACCCAAATGGCAGGACCGTGAACCTGCCCGCCTTGCGAAACATCTCTTCGAATATGAACTCCCCTATCCGACCCTTGAGGAAGTTGCGGGAGGTGTAGCGTGAGGAGGTGTTGGGTGTTGTCATGGGTGTAGACGGAGGTGGTGAGTGAGCAGTATTAGTTGATTATAACCCGGTCCATTCATTACCACATCTCGCACATTTCTCATTGCCTGTATGTTCAAACATGTCGGTAAACGAATTTGGCTCATAGACCTTCGTCTTGTCATTCCAATAGAATTAGTCATCAATGAGCGTTTCCATGAATTTGTGCTCGCCCCCCCCCACAACACTGGCACGCATACACAGGAAACTTCCTGGGTATTGTATTTATGATCCGTGATCATTGATCGTATATTAACAAAAGTCAATCATCATCACTCTACTATCTTAGTCTTGAAATACTGACGTAAATTATCATCAACCACAAATACGTATGTTCCCATGATTCCCCTCGTAAGTAATGTTTTGTATATATTTAAGATATATTTTTCTAATTCTTTTGGATCATCAATAGACCGTCTACCGTTTATATCTTTATATTTATCCTTATTAATAACAATTTTTCTTTCTAGAGGCTCATACGATAATTCGGGGCCGATTATCACCCCGGCATAATTTAAATCATACCCTTGAATCGTGTGTATACAACCAATCTCATCTATAGCAGTCGGTGAATTAACCCAGTCACTATTTGTCCTATTCCAGATTAATTTTAAACCATCGATTTCAATATCATATAAAGCTGTACCATTTCTAGTTTTCCAGTCCCATGCATATCCAGCAACGACTCTGCCTAATTTATATTTTTCGTTTTTATCCTTTATATCAGAGATCATCTCATTAACATGATCATATATCTTGAAATCGTAATCTTTAAACGATTTGCAAGCAGGACCAAGTGATAACAAGAGATCTTCGATAAACTGTATATATTCCTCACCACCCTTTACTCTCTTTTGAGATTTCAGGAAAAACGGCCTTGCATCAAGGTTATCAAAATCCTTTGGTTTTACATCTGAGGGCTTAATGCTCTGTTCTTTATCGTAAAACAACACTTGATAGCGAGAAGATCTTATTATCCAATCAAGCTCTGTCCCATTATTGTCCAGACCCAGACTTTTATTTGCATAATCGAAAGATTTATAATTGGTGATATTCACCCTCCTTTTCAATCTATGGGCTTCATCAACTATCAACACGTCGTAATTACCTCCAACCACATCTGATGGACCGATAACCATACCAGCTTTCAATCCTGGTACCCCCCCTAAAGACATCTTTCAGAGTCCCTCGCAGAGAAGTCATAGGAATAACTAATCCAATTTTTAGACCTGATAATTTTTCTTCTTCTTTTAACCTTTTTATCAGGTGCGTCGCGAGTATTGTTTTTCCAGTACCTGGACCACCTTTAATCATGTAGGGACCCACAGAACCCATTTTGATGCGCTTAATAATCTCTTCGCTAATATCTAGCTGATCACTAGTTAGAGCTTTGTATGGTGAATACTTAAATAGATTTGTATTCCTGATTTGTATGAGCTCGTTTTCAACTAGAGACATCTGCCTAAGTTCTTCCCAGACAATCTCAAACTTTGCTCTGTATTTCTCTTTATCGTAATAGTTATGATCAACAAGCCCACTTGCCTTATTTTGCAAGACGAACTTACCATCAGCGAGCATGTATTGTATCATCAGTGACTCTATATCTAGCGCGGCCGATTTATTAAAATCCTCGTCAGTTATCAGATGAATTGTGTCCAATTTCCTTCTTTCTGGAGATTCATAATGTTGCCTACTTCTATTAAAAACATTTACAGCTTCACCAATATAAATTTCTTTGGAATTTTGTATTAGATATACAGATGGCCAATTAACCCCGAAGTGATAGCGTTTAATATCATCAAAACCCGCTCTGTTAAATTCAAAAGATTTGATTTTTCCTTCCATTATCTTAATTTATCATATTTTGTATGTTTCCCTTTCGCCTTGTCGACCGGGTATTTACTCTCATTCTTGGTCATCTTCTTGTCAATCGCAGAAATAATATCTATTTCTAGATCACGACTCAAAAGCAAAATCCAATAAAGCACGTCAGCAAGCTCTTCACCAATATCTTCTTTGTTAGTTTTGATATATTCTTCAATCTCTCTTTGATTTTTCCATTGAAAATGTTCCATCACTTCTCCCGCCTCAAGCACAAGTGATAGGGCTACATCTTTTGGATTGTGAAACTGCTTCCAATCACGCGCATCTCGAAAGGCAATTATTCTCTTGGTTATCTCGGAAATATCAGCCATGGCACCATTCTACCCCTTTCCCACCAAATTGGAAGTCGTAACACTTCACCCCCTCACCCCACCAAGTCCTTCGTTATTCTGATAGACATCTTCGCTTTCAATGGTTTGCCGCCTATCGTGGACTTCATATACGCGAGCGCCTCCTCGATATCGGAGAAACTCTGCTCTGATCGGGCGAGTTGACGCTCATTGAGGTTGTACCCCTTCACGAGATACTCTCTCAAAATACGAGTTGCCCACATGCGGAACTGGGTGGCCTTCTTGGAATTGACCCTGTAGCCGACAGCGATGATGGCGTCGAGGTTGTAGAAGTCTATTGAGCGTTTTACGGCTCTACCGCTCTCTATTTGAACTTGTTCCATTTTGGAACAAGTTGAGGTTTTGACTAGTTCACCTTCTCTGTAGATATTCTTGAGGTGCTTAATGATGGCTTGTGGATTCACATCAAATAACCGTGCGATTTGAGCTTGGGATGCCCATATCGTATCCTTCTCGATATCCGCGCGCAACTCGACGTTGCCGCGCTTGTCGGTGTAGAGGACTAGCTTGTTATCTTCTTGCCTGATCTGGTTCTCGGTCATATGGATATGAGGTTACGAGCCGCTTATAAGCATGTACAAAAAGACCGGCCCACCCGCGTGAGCGAACATGGATTATTCAGACGTCACGACCGCCATCTGCGAACTGGCCGTGCGTAAAAGCATCAGAATTGTATCAAGCAGAGACAGTCGGTCAATCTTACGAACCCGTCTTTTTTGTGTCTTAAACCCCACCCCCTTGCCAACCACCACAAAAGCTGTAATGTACCAGAAGAATCCGGCGACACGCCGGCGAACAATACAACAAAGATAGAAAGCACTATGAAAAAGCGAGCACTCATGTCAGTAACAAACAAAGCCGGTTTGGTAGAATTCGCCAAAGGTCTCGTCCAGACCGGGGAATGGGAGATCATCTCCACCGGCGGCACCGCGCGGATACTCACGGAGAACGATATCCCTTGCATCCACGTCGAGAACGTCACCGAGTTTCCGGAGATGATGGGTGGAAGACTCAAGACCCTCCATCCCAAGATATTCGGCGGCATCCTAGCGAGCCGAGACGATCCTTCGCACATGGATGCGGCCACCGAGCATAGGATCGGCCTGATCGACATGGTCGTGGTCAACCTCTATGAGTTCGGGAAGAGTCCCTGTATCGAACAGATCGACATCGGCGGACCATCACTCATCCGCGCCGCGGCCAAAAATTTCCGTTGCGTGATCGTGGTCGTCGATCCGACAGATTACGATCCTGTCCTGAACGAGCTCCGAAGAAGCGCGCATTTCTCGCCCTCCTTGAAACAGCACCTGGCGACGAAGGTCTTCCATGCCACATCGTCCTATGATCTGGCAATCGCTCAAGAGTTCAATAAGTACGATTCGACCAAAACGCTCATCCCCCTCGGCAAGCATTGAGATCACGTGCCTCCCTTGCCCAACCTTCCCTCATCTGCTAGGTTGGCCGTAGAACTGCAACAAAGGAGCGCATATGGCCCAGCACATTGTGGGGCCAACAATGACCCTCCCGATACACCCAGCCCCTCCTCGAGAGGGGCTTTTGATACAAAAAAAGCCGCAGTGAAGCGGCTTTGTGAACAAGTATCGATCTCACCAAGAATCCCAGACTGGCCGACGACGCCAGTGTTCGATCCGTCGCCTTGATTTCGACTTTTTCTTCGGATGAGGGCGGATGCCTATCTGCTTCAGGGCATACCGGCTCATGCACGGTCCTGTATTCATACGCTTGCCTTTCTTCCGGAATGGATTCGCGCCTCCGGTAGCGTTTCTCGTTTTCGAGATGAGTCTATGAGAGATGATTGCGCATACCGAGCTCTGTTGTCAAGAATACCGGACTTTATAGCGCAGTACCAGACAGGGTATTGACTGGAAAAATAAAAAGATGTATAATTATATGGAATTGCACCAAACCAAAGGAATGCTATGCAAGATGAAGAAAAACAAGAAGCTGAGTTGAAAAAACGGCTCCAGAAGGAGCGTGCGGACTGGGAAGCGTTGGTCGAATTCATGAGATATCTACCTCCTCATAAATATCGCGCGTTTTCAAATGCAATAAAGCGTGTCCGTACAAACGAGGTAGAAAATTCTCTCGAGGACTTAGCGCAATCTAATCTGGCGTTGGATCAATATAGACGAATAAAACTCCAGAGCGACACATTCTTCAGCATCATCAACAAGATGATGGGACTCGTGAAAGGAACAGGACTCGAGGAACAATTCATACCAATCATTGACGAATTGAGGAGATTCATCAAAGAAATGGACGCACCTGATATGACCACAGACGAAGCCAAGAGAATCGCCATCGAGAAGGCTGAGCAATTGATCGGATCAAAAGTGGTAATTGGCTAGGCGCCGGAACGGCTCTGCACATGCGGGGCCGTTTTTATCTGTGACCACCTCACACATCGCGAAGCCTACCACATCTTTCTTGGGCCTATTTGCCTCGATGAGCTCATTGACTGCCGCAGAGATGGCGATCAGGCTTCTCATATGCTCTTTCTGGCCTTTTTCGAGCTCACCCACCTTCTCGGCGAGCTCTCTGTGAGTCGCCAGCAATTCGCGCAGCTTCACAAAGGCACGCATGATATGGATATTCATCTGCACAGCGCGGTCGCTCTTCAAAACAGAAGAAAGCATAGCCACACCAAGTTCGGTAAATGCATAGGGGATGTGCCGCCTTCCTCCACGCCCAACGTTTGAGGTCACAAATTGTGACCTCAAAGTTGTGACCTCATTGAGGCTTAATTTGAACATGAAATCCTTCGGGAATCGATTCTGATTGCGCCGTACAGCTTGATTCAAAACCTTCGTCTCCACCCGATACAACTCCGCGAGATCGCTATCCAACATCACTTTCTGCCCGCGCGCCATGAATATCCTCCGACTCAAGAATTCCGGAGTCACAGCGATATTCAGGCTCGTTCCGAGCTGACTTTTTGATTCATCCTTCGATACCATGCACACCATTGTATCACCCGAAACAAAATCGGAGCCCATAGAGGCTCCGATTCAGGTGATATCTTGCTGAAAAGCTGTGGCTTACCACGCGAAGTGCGCAAAGGCCTTGTTGGCCTCGGCCATCTTGTGGACGTTCTCACGCTTCTTGACGGCCTCGCCCTCATTCTTGGAAGCGGCGATGATCTCATCAGCGAGCTTCATAGCGATCGGTTTGCCCTTTTTGGAGCGGGCGGCCTCGATGATCCACTTCATAGACAACGCCTGTTTGCGCTCCGGACGGACCTCGCGCGGGACCTGGTAGTTGGCGCCACCGACACGGCGGGAGCGGACTTCCATCTGCGGAGCCGTGTTCTTGAGCGCGGTCTCGAAGATCTCGAGCGGATTCTCGACCTTGGCCTGCTCCTTGATATGAGCCATACAGTCAGCCACGATGGCGCGAGCAGTGGTCTTCTTGCCTGATTCCATGACATAGTTGGTGAACTTGGCTAGCTTGAGGGACTGGTAGGTCATGTCCGGCTTCAATTCTCTTTTGATGTTGAGTTTTCTTCGCATAATAGTAGTTTAAAAGTTAAAAAGTACCGAGTTAAAAGGTTATCTGTGATTACTTGTTACTTTTTGACTTTTTAACTGGCCTTGGCCGCTTTCGGCTTTTTGTTGCCATATTGGCTTCGACCTTTCCTACGGGCCTCGACTCCGGCGCAATCCAAGACGCCGCGCACCACTGAATAGCGGAGACCGACGTCCTTGACGCGACCGCCGCGGAGGAGGACCACTGAGTGCTCCTGGAGGTTGTGGCCCATACCAGGGACGTAGGCAGTGACTTCCATGCCGTTGGATAGACGGACACGGGCGATCTTGCGGATAGCGGAGTTCGGCTTCTTCGGGGTCTTGGTAGTGACTTTGACGCAAACGCCGCGCTTGAACGGAGCCGGGAAGAAGCTCGGACGATTCTGGATCGTATTGAACGTACGTGTGAGCGCCACGGACTTGGACTTGCGCTTGAAGAGCTTGCGGCTCCGTTTAGTGAGTTGGTTGATGGTAGGCATGGTTAAAGTTAAAAAGTTCCGAGTTCCGAGTTCCGTTTGCCCGCCGTGGCCATGAGGGCGGAGGCGGGAGTTCCGAGTACGCACGCATTGGAGTTCAGTAGCAAGCGACTTGGTACTCGGAACTCGGTACTTTGGACTGTTCTCCCCCGAATCCTTCACCGCGATCGGCGTGAGATGATGCCGGTGGCGATTACTCGAGAGAGGATGATAAACGTACGCTGTTCCTTCCGGCAAAGCCATCAGGACAGTGGGGATACCTTACCAGATATATGAAGAAGGTGCAAGGATACGCACTTGAATTCTACCCTGCGGAAGCCTTGCGGAGACAACAAAAAAGGGCACCGCGACACACAATAATCGCGATGCCCTCGCACTGCCAAGGTCCAGGCCCACATCGGAAGAACCAACTTCGATAGAGAAACCTGGAATGCCTAGGAAGGTGTCGGCGCACGCACAGGGAGTGTGAATCGCACGATGCGTGCGCCGTGGTACCCGTCCGTCTTGGGACCGATCTCTCGCAAGGGGATCCTTGCGTGCTGGTGAAGATATGCTCCTGGGATGAGCTCCGTCATCTCCACTCATTCGGTCAGGGGCGGCGAGAGTGTGCCGTAGCGGTAAACAGGTTAGTTGGACTGCCTGTTCTGGTGATTTCGCTGTAGAGACACGCTCCCCTGCGCCGTTATGTAGTGTTGTAGATTTACCTTTGAATCCGAACGCTTGTATGATTAAAAATCATGAAAACG
>CAZIVT010000019.1:0-15065 GCA_964543075.1 uncultured Candidatus Saccharibacteria bacterium
GACAGAGAACAGGGAGGCAACTGCTGGCGAGCTGCTGTGCGTAGATGAGCCGTATCTTATCCGTTGTGATGAATGCAACAACAGAAAGCCCCCTGCTCTACCGTCACGACATCAAAAAAGTGGCAACTTTCTTGTCACTTTTGAACCGGCAGCCACTTTTGAACACAGGGCGGACATCCGGGGCGACTTGACTTATACACATAAAATATGCTATAATACATATAGAACGCCTCGGAAATGATTCCAAGGCACAACAAAGGATCATGTATGAAAAAGTTCGTTGTCATGAAGCTTGCGGCGCTGTGCGCCGCGTCGTTGGTGATCTGTTCGTGCAGGACCGTCATCATGGTGCCCACGGCATCGCAGACGTATCCTCCAGTCACCATCAGTGCTCCGAAAGACCAGACAAAACCTCATGCGCCGCAACAAGACGAAAGGTCGCGACGCTGTCACCATCAGGATCGAACAGGGCAGGGATGTGCTTGTCCTTCGGGAGAATGTGGAGCCGATATCTGCTGCTGTACCTCAGGTTGTTCGTGCAAGAGCGGCCACAGCCATGGTGTATCGGGAGGGCCCACCAAAACCCTCTTCTATGTGACGAGGAATTCACTAGCGGAGCCGACGCATGTCTGGTCAGAGCCGACTGCACCCGTCGTCTCCCCAGCTGTTACGGTTCGACCGGCTCCTGTATATGTACCGCCAGCGCTCCATACGCCGCGGAAGTCATACATATCGATACCGTTCTTCGCTTCGGCGAGCGCGAGCGTCGGTACATATGGCAGTGGATATTATCCGCAGACGTATTGGCAGTATGATTCGGCGGGTCAAGAACACCATAACATCGCGACCACTCGAGCGATGTATCGTGGGGGATACAGCGGCTATGGTCAATACGACTATGGCCAACGGCTGACCGGCGAGAACTACAACAGCGGCATTCGTTCCTTCCCGTCGCCCGTCAACATCAATCGCAGACGTTGATCTTGTGGGGTCTGTACACCGCGCTTTCTCGAAAGAGGAGCGCGGTTTTTTGTGTGTTCGAGGTCGCACCTCGGTTGAACCTCACGGGTTTTTTGCGTAGTATTACCGCATGAATAAGCACGTATCGCATTCGCTCGAAGAGACCGCGGACATCGCGCACCGGTGGTTGGCTGAATATACGAGGGTAGAGTCCGTTCGTAGGCAAGAGGGAACGACGAAAAATCACAGCGCCTCTATCGTCGGTCTGCGCGGCGATCTCGGAACAGGCAAGACCGCCTTCACCAAAGCGGTTGCTAGAGAACTGGGTGTCGAAGAAGTCGTGACTAGTCCGACATTTGTCATCATGAAGATATATCCGGTCGTCGCAAAAGAGGCGAGCCCCCGATTTCCCTGGAAAAATCTGGTACATATAGATGCGTATCGCCTGGAATCGAGCGATGAATTGCGCGCGATCAAGTTCGTCGAGATCGCCGCTGATCCCGACAGTTTGATCCTCATAGAATGGCCGGAACACGTCAGAGATGTTCTCGATCAGATCGACGGCTATCGAGAGATCGCTTTTGAGGTCGGCACAGAAGAGGGCGAGCGAGTGATCGGGTTGTAAATGGTGTACAATGCCCCTATGCCGGCAACCGGAAAAAAGCCTAAAAATGTGAGTAAAGGCGGACAGGGAGCGCCCAAGCGCCTGATACTGCTCGATTCTCACGCGATCCTGCATCGCGCCTACCACGCTCTACCTGATTTTTCGACCAAGAAGGGCGAGCCGACGGGTGCTCTATATGGACTGTCTACGATGCTCTTGAGCGTCATCGAGACGCTCAAGCCGGACTATGTCGTCGCCTGCTATGACCTCAAGGGGCCCACATTCCGTCATGAGGCCTACAAAGCCTACAAAGCCCATCGCAAGGAGATCGACGGAGATCTCGTCGCGCAGATCGAGCGTTCGTATGACATATTCAAAGCGCTCGACATACCGATATATGAGAAGGAGGGATATGAAGCGGATGATATGTTGGGAACGATAGTAGAACAGGTAGTAAAAGCGGAAACACTAAATCCTAAATCCGAAACTCTAAACAAATCCGAAATCCAAAATCCAAAGTTCAAAAATATTGGAATCATCATCGCTTCCGGCGATATGGACACGCTCCAGCTCGTGCATGGCACGGATGTGCAGGTGTATACGCTCAAGAAGGGGATCAAGGATACTGTCCTGTATGACGAAGACGCCGTACGCGAACGATTCGGATTCGGTCCGGAGCAGATACCTGACTACAAGGGTCTCCGCGGAGATACGTCCGACAATATCATCGGCGTCAAAGGCATCGGCGAGAAGACGGCGACGACGCTCATCACGACGTTCGGCACCATCGAGAAGATATATGAGGAGCTCGAAGCGGGGCATGACGGTAAGTTCACCGACGTCGGCATCACGCCGCGCATCATCCAGCTTCTCAAGGACAGCAAGGAGGAGGCGGAGTTCAGCAAGATGCTCGCTACGATCAACCGCCACGCTCCGGTCGAGTTCGTCATTCCCGACAAGACATTCAAAGAAGCTCTGGATATCGAGAAAGTCACGGCGCTCTGGAATGAATTGGAGTTTCGCACGCTCACTCAGCGGTTGAAGAAGATAGTAGGGGGCGATGGCGACCTGGTTGGTCCTGAGAAAGGAAGAGGTCCTGCGGGACGTCCCGCAGGCCGCGAAGGCGGCCGAGGTTCATCCCGAATGGATCTACTTCCTTTCGGTGATGCGCCTCCGAGCGCTCAAAGTGACCCGATAGATCCCGACGAACTGAACAAGACGCTCCTGGCGCTCTGGGTCGTCGATTCTGATCGGACCGACCCTTCGCTAGAAGACCTCTACAATTTCGCTAATACGGAGGATTTCGAGGCGGCTCGCAAAGCCGTCTTGGACGAGCTTTCACGGAAAGATGTCAAAAATGTCTATGAGAAGATCGAGCTCCCGCTCATCCCCGTGATAGATCGCATGGAGAAGAGGGGGATCAAGGTCGACAGAAGCGTTCTCGCCGATCTGTCAAAGACGTATCATGTGGAAGCAGACAAACTACAAAAAGAGATTTGGAAGCATGCCGGCACGGAGTTCAACATCTCCTCCCCCAAACAGCTCGGCGAAGTCCTCTTCGATAAGCTCGGTCTGCATGCCAAGGGGATGAAGAAGACGGCCGGAGGCGCTCGTTCGACGCGCGAGTCCGAGCTGGAGAAGCTCCGCGATCAGCATCCGATCGTGTCGCTCATCTTCGATTATCGCGAGTTGACCAAGCTCCTCTCTACCTATATCGACGCCATCCCGCCGCTTCTCGATGACAAGGATCGCCTGCACTCGCGTCTCGTCTCTGCCGGCGCGGCGACCGGTCGTATGGCTTCGCAGAATCCCAATCTGCAGAACATCCCGATCAGGAGCGAGCTAGGCAGAGCTATCCGCAGAGCGTTCATCGCCGAAGACGGGTTCAAGCTGTGCGCGTTCGACTACTCGCAGATGGAGTTGCGCATCGCGGCGTTCTTGTCCGGCGATGAGAAGATGATCGATATCTTCAAGAGCGGCGAAGATGTGCATGCCTCGGTGGCATCCTTCGTCTTCAAAGTCCCGCAGGACGAGGTCACTGCCGACATGCGACGTCACGCCAAAGCGATCAATTTTGGCATGATCTATGGCATGGGCGTAGTCTCGCTCCAGCGGAGCATCGGCACCGATCGAGCCACGGCACAGAAATTCTATGACGATTATTTCCGGACATTCTCGACGCTGGCTTCCTATCTCGACGCTATCAAGGCCGAGACCGCTCGGCGCGGTTACACCGAGACCTTCTTCGGGCGTCGCCGCTATTTCCAGGGCATCCATTCCAAAATCCCGTATGTGCGCGCGCAGGCCGAGCGCATGGCTATCAACGCGCCGATCCAGGGGACCGAGGCCGATATCATCAAGATCGCTATGGTCGAGATCGACAAGTATATCGAGGAAGAGGGTTTGCGCGATGACGTCTCCGCTCTGCTCCAGGTCCATGACGAGCTGATCTACGAGGTCAGGGCGGACAAGGTCGAAGCTGTCTCAGCGCGCATCCGCGATATCATGCAGTCGGTGATGAGCCTCCAGGATACCAGGGGCGTGATCCTCAAGGCGGAGGCGCATGCGGGGGATGATTGGGGGGAGTTGAAATGAATCACGTCTGTGCATCCGGTCGCTGCCTATTTTTTAGAAAAATACAAATAGAGCCCCGGTTTTTTCCCGGGGCTGTGTTTCAATCGATCAAGCCGTTGCGTTTGAGCGATGCGAGGACGCCCATTCCGGTCTTGGTGAGCTTGTATGATCCGGAATTACCCGTGTCGAGCCAAGCCATCTCTTCGATCTCTGAAGACGGGGAAGGGTCGCCGATTATCTCTCCTAGATAACAGGTGAGTTTGAGCGGCGTTTCCACGTCAGTATGTACGACGTCGTTGAATGTTTCGAAGTACCTCAAGGAATCAACAATCACCGCAGCATCGATCTCTTCGCGGGTTTCGCGAACTACGACTTGTTGATCAGTTTCACCTGGATCGCGTTTCCCGCCAAGGGTGTAGAACGTGTCCTTATTCTTTGAACGAACGAAAAGAACTCTTCTGCTCCTGATGAGAAGTAAGGCGACCTTGTCTATCATCTTCTTCATAGTGGTACACACTGTAGCATAAAATCCGTTAAAATTAAGCGATCTCAGAAATCCATCGCTATCAATTGAAGCCTCACCCTTCGCACTTCTCATTTTGCACTGTATAGTTATCCTATGCTTTACGTCTTCCATGGAACAGACACTCATACCGCCGTCACTAAAGCGACCTCGCTCGTCGCTTCGCTGCGCGCCAAGCGGCCGGATGCGGCATATGAGCGCGTAGAGGCGGATACGTGGTCTCGCGGCAAGATCGAGGGACATCTCGGAGGACAAGGCCTCTTTTCTAGCAAATATATAGTCTTCCTCGATAGAGTCACGGAGAACGCGGAAGCCGAGGAACAGTTGGCCGATCTGGCATCCGCGCTAGCGGAATCGGACAACATCTTCATCGTGCTAGAGGGCAAGCCGACTGCCGAGCTCAAAAAAGCCTTCGAGAAGCATGCGGAGAAGGTCGTCGAAGTCGTAGGAAACTCAAAACTCAAAACTCAAAATTCAAAACACGGCGAGTTCAGCATCTTCGCGCTAGTGGACGCGGTCGGGGAGCGCAATGCATTCAAAGCCTGGTCTATATATAGAGAAGCCGTCGATCGCGGCAACGAGCCGGAGAGCGTCATCGGGACGCTGTTTTGGCAGGTCAAATCGATGAAGGTCGCCTCCGTGGCGTCGAGTGCTGGTGCAGCCGGCTTGAGCCCGTTCGTCTTCTCCAAGGCCAAGAAGGGTGCGGAGAAGTATTCCGCGCAGGAGCTGGATCATCTCATGGAGCGCCTGATCGTCATCTACCACGACGCGCACCGCGGTCTCTGCGATCCGGAGCTGGCGATCGAAAGGGTGATGTTAGGGTTGAAGAAATGATTGTGCGCCCACTTGGATTCGAACCAAGGACCAACTCCTTAAAAGGGAGCTGCTCTACCAGCTGAGCTATGGGCGCAAATTAGGAGGGATCGCGAATGCTCACATTCGCAGTTCCTCCGAACGTAGCGCCTATATCGAGCAAAGCAAAGATATGGGCGCGCAAACACAATATACTCACTTTTCGTGAATTCTTCAATAGTCGGCGTATCGTATGGAGACTCTAGAGCGGTACATCGAACGCGAACCAGCCGGGGCCGGTCACCATGATCGAGATCGCTATAGCCAGGAGCAAGAGATAGTAGTTGACCCCATCAGTCAGGAACGCGCGGCTACGCACCTTCATGATGAGTTTGAGCGCGAGCGCGAGCGCTATGATCAGGGCGGCCGCCTGCGTGAAGAGGCCCACTAGGACAAACGCGGCGATGACGATCTCTAGTATGCCTTGTATCTTGCTGTTTGTGCCACCCGACGGTCTGCGGGTATGACGATAGCCGAAATAGACGACCGTGATCCCGAGTATTACACGGAGTATCAATGGGGAGAGTTGTTCATAGGCGAGCAGAGAAGGGAATAAAGAAAGCATGATGTAGGATTATGTGGTAACACAAGTAGTATAGTACGACATGTCCCAAGCTCAAAGCCGCTTTTTTAGAGGTTGATGAGTATCGCAGTAATGCGTGCCTCTGCCCCCGAGGACCATCCTTCGGATCGTGCCGCTACAGCCACGCTTGTCGCATCTAGATCCTGAGCGCTGGTAGGCGTGATGCCCCTCGTGGAAAGCGCCTTTGGCGCCATCGACATCCCGATAGTCCGAGGTCGAATCTCCGCCGAGATTTATTCCTCTAGACAACGTTCTTTTTATCGCCGAGAACAGGAGCCTCAGTTCTTCCATAGATATCGTGTTCACGCGGCGAGTTGGATGTATGCCGGCTCGCCAGAGCGATTCGTCTGCGTAGATATTCCCGATGCCGGCGATCACCGACTGATCCATCAGGGCCTGCTTGATCTTCCAGGTAGATTTCGCGTCTAGGCACTCCTCGAACTTCTCCAAGGTGAACGTGCGCTCGAGCGGTTCCGGACCGATCCCGCTCAAATGCTCCGAAGCGTGGGCCTCGGCGCCGTGTCCATCGACGAGCGTGACTTTGGCGAATTTCCTGACATCGGATAGCGCCAGATGTCTGCCGTTGGAAAAAGATATGACGAAATGCACATGTCTGTTGAAGGGATCTTTCAAAGCCTCCGGCTCGATCGGTTCCCAGGGATCTTTGTCTTTGTCCGAGTCGAATCGGTACTGGCCATAGAGTAGATGCCCAGTCATTTTCATGTGAACGAGAATGGTTTTGCGATCGTCCGGTGCTATTTCTCTGTCGATCGAATCTTTACCGCGTTCCTCGTACTCAACTTTCTTGGTTTCGATGCCGATAAGTATGTTCTTGGCCCGCCGGTCGACGGATATGATCCTCGCGCCGATGACCTTTTCCTTGAATCGTTCGAAATAAGCACGATCCTTTATCGTGTCTGATCCTCTGTAATGCCGACTGTCATAATCCGACCACGCGCCAGTGATGCGGAGGCCGACTATATGTCGACGGAGTCCATTGACAGTCGTTTGGACTTCTGGGAGTTCAGGCATATCACACAACATAAGACCAACCAGTGCCTTTTACAAGCCCCCATGGCCGTCGCGATCGGTACGTTTTTCGTATCAGAACAGCTCTCTGCTATAATATTCCCATCTATGCGCCATTATATAGCTGTCGCGGTCTCCATCAGCTTCTTCCTCGTGCCCTGGGTCGCGGATCGATTTCCCGATCAAGCCGACCGATTCGTCGCATATCTGCAAGGATGGGGGAGTCAGCTGGCGGCAGTCATCTCGCACAATCCACGCACAGTCTCTTCTCTGAGGGAAAAGTACGACACCAACAAGAAACCCCAGGATCCCAAGATTCGTGTCCTCATCATGCCTGGCCATGAGCCCGGATATGGGGGCGCTGAGTATCGAGATATATATGAACGCGAGCTCAACGTACAGCTCGCGCGAGAATTGGCTGGTTTCTTGGCTACAAATAGCAAATATGAAGCCATCGTCGCCCGAGATGATGTATCGTGGAGCCCCGATCTCCGAGAGTATTTCCGCGATGCTTGGGACAGTATCATCGAGTGGCAGAAGGCGCACAAAGAAGAGTCACTGCGACGGGTGTCCGATTTCTCAGATACATTTGTCCCGAGCGTCCAGCACAATCCTGCTCCGAGCAACATCGCGTATAGGCTCTACGGCATCACCAAATGGTCCAATGAGAACAACATCGATATCGCCGTGCATATCCACTTCAATGACTATCCGGGGCATGGATATAACCAGCCGGGCATATACAACGGATTTGCCATCTATGTCCCGGAAAAGCAGTATCTGAACAGCACCACGACTCGTGCGGTCGCTGAGACAGTGTTCAGGCGTCTCGCCAAGTACAACGCAGTCTCGGATTTCGCGGGCGAGTCATCTGGTATTGTCGACGAGCGTGAGCTCATCGCGATCGGTGCCAACAACACTGCTGATGCCGCGAGCCTGCTCATCGAGTATGCCTATCTCTACGAGCCT
This sequence comes from uncultured Candidatus Saccharibacteria bacterium, assembly GCA_964543075.1. GTDB lineage: Bacteria > Patescibacteriota > Minisyncoccia > Phycocordibacterales > PALSA-1337 > C7867-002. Next base: position 8,095 of record CAZIVT010000019.1, read on the forward strand.
CAGATCGCCGATTCGCAGATGAGGGCTATGGCGATCAAGGATCTGGCGTATCAGACATATCTTGGTCTTGAGGATTTCTTCAACCCCGGGCGGACGACGGTTGCATCGTCTATGTATGATACCTTGGTCCTCCCGTATACATGGGAGAGGACTATCACTGAGGATGGTAGTCGGCGCGACATATTCGCTTTGCAGACGGCGCTTTCTGCAGACGGGCTCTATCCGCCCACCACAAAGAGTAAGAATGATTGCCCACGCACAGGATCGATCGGTCCCTGTACTCAACAAGCTATCAAATCATTCCAGCTCAAGTATGGTCTCGAAGCGACTGGAACAGTGGGGCCGAAGACATTAGAGAAGCTCAATAGTCTGTATTCAGTAAAGGTGGTCCAATAACCGCGCGCTAGTTCAATAGTCAAATAGTACCCAGTCAAATAGTCTTTGTGACCGGATTTAGTGGCAAAGACTATTGAACTATTCGACTATTGAACTATTCGACTGGTGTAGCCTTTTTTCTATCTCTTCTCTCGCTATTTTCGCGTCGCTCCACGGCGTTTTGGATCCGCTGGGACCCATTATGTAGGGATCGGTTCCTTTGCCTGTGATGAGTACGGTGTCACCTGTATGCGCTCGGCGGATCGCTTCTCGGATCGCTTCTCGGCGGTCCATGATGATAGTTGGTTTTTGAGATGATATACCCTCAGCCACGTCCTCCACGATCTTGCGAGGATCTTCGTCGTATGGGTCTTCGTCGGTCAGGATGATCTCATCGCAGTAGGTGTCGGCGATACGGCCCATGACTGTGCGCTTGCTCGTATCGCGTCCGCCGCCGGTGCCGCCGAGCACGCATATATTCCTGGATGATTGGAAGACCTGGTAGAGCTTCTCCAGCGAGTCTGCCGTGTGCGCGTAGTCGACGATGACAGTGAAGTCTTGCTTGGCCTGCGAAGCCTCCGGCGAAGCAGGCCTGCATTCTATCCTCTGTACGCGCCCCGGTATCCCCGAGAATCTTTCCACGGCCCGGATGATCTCGTCGGTCGAGACACCCTGGCTTTTGGCCGCGGCCGCGGCGGCGAGGATATTGTAGAGGTTGAACCTCCCCGAGAGGGGCGAGCGCACCGGTCTACCGTCATAGGTGAACGATATACCTTCAGTCAGGATCTCATAGGGTTCGACATCGCGCAGGCCGTAGCTCATCTTGCGGTCGGCGTCGCACTCCATGAAGAGCTCATGCGCGGCGTCGTCGGAGTTGACGATGAGGACACGGTCTTTTTTGCGGGAAGCTCCGAGCTGGCGAGCGATGGAGAGCTTGGAGTCTCGATAATTCTCATATGATCCGTGAGCCTCGATGTGCTCGGGGGATAGGTTGGTGAAGACGAAGGCATCGAGCTGTATCCAACGATGTCGAGAGAGCAGGGCGCCCTGTGAGGTCATCTCCAGGACGGCATAATCACAGCTGGCGGATACGGCGCGGCGAAGGAATTTTTGCATGAAGAATCGGCCAGGCATGCTCATCTTGTAGAGGTTCTCTGACGACAGGTCGCCGACTTTGAAACGGATCGTGTTGGAGAGAGCAGTCTTGTAACCAGCTTCCTCGAGGATGGCGTTCAGTATCTCGACGGTGGAGCTCTTGCCCTTGGTGCCGGTCACGGCGATGACCTTGATCTTCCGAGAGGGGAAGCGATACCAGAGCGCGGCTAGGAAGGACAGTGTCCAGTGGTAGGCGGGGTTGAAAAAGGAGAATATCCTGGTCGGGATGTATCGGCGTATTTTGGTGAGGAGGGAGTCGAGCATGACATAAGTAAAGAGTAAAAATGCACTCGACGCAAGTCGAAGAGGGAATCTGCGAACCTATGTCACACAAGGGAGGTCGCACAACATCTTGAAAGTTTGTCTCGCACGTTGTCTCCGCTATCGCAGTCTGCTAACCTACTGTCGATATGAAAAGAGAGCTCTTTGGGTTTGAGAACCAACTGAAGAAAGGTGATATGGTTGCATACAGATCGATCCGGGATCCGGATTGCCCTGATCATCATCGGGATGGTCATCAGGCACGGATAATGGAGGTCGAAACCGACAGCATCGACAAAGATCTTTTCCCGTTCAGGATCGCATACCTGATCAGGTTTTGTGACGATCAGCGTGAGACGTGGTGCCGGGTCGACGAGATAACGAGGGTATGACGAAGATCCATGTACCCGCAGGAGCCGTTTGTCCGCGGCTCCTTTTTGAATAAGAATGTAGTGCTCATGAACACTCTATTTCTTTCCCAACTCCCTGAGCGCGGCCTTGACCTTGGCGCCGGTGTCGGAGATGTCGGGAGGGAGCTTCTTGAGTGCATCGCGCGCTTCATCGGTGTCATAGCCGAGCGCACGGAGCGCTTCGAGCGCGTCCATATCGCTGGTCATGCCGGCCGAGAGGGCGGGGTCGTCGGCATGGAATGAGGCGCCGGCCAGCTTGTCGCGGAGTTCGAGGACGATCTTCTCAGCAGTCTTCTTGCCTAGACCGGAGACTTTGACCAGATGCGCGACCGAACCGCTGCGGATCGAGCTGGCCAGGGCATCGACAGAGACGAGCGAGAGGATGTTGAGGGCGCTCTTGGGGCCGATGCCGGAGACGCCGATGAGCAATCCGAAGAACGAGCGTTCCCGGGCGGTCGTGAATCCATAGAGATCGAGAGCATCCTCGCGCACAGCCAGATATGTCCACAACGAGGCTTCTATGCCGACCTTCAACCCATGGACAGCATCGTCCGTCATGTATGTCTTGTAGCCTACGCCATTCACGTCGAGCACAGCGAAGCGGTCGCCCAGTTCTATCACGGTTCCACGGAGATTGGATATCATGGAGGTATGATACATGAGAATTGTCCTGATTTCTAATCGGTCTAAGTCCTAAAAAATGACCAAGATCCAGCCACTCTTTACTTTGTTTGTCCTACATGGTATCTTCTTCAGACACATTCTAATACACGCCTATGCCCATCACCTCTTCAGCCCACAAAGCTCTTCGTGCTTCCAAGAAGAAGCGCGTCTTCAACCTGCGCCGCAAGGCCGCAGTCGAGAAGGGCATCAAGCAATTCCGCAAGCTTGTTGCGGCTAAGGACAAGTCTGGTGCGGAGAAGCTCATCCCGTCTATATATCAGGCGCTCGACAAGGCCGCCAAGACTGGCCAGATCAAGGCCAACACCGCGAGCCGCACCAAGTCTCGTGTGACAGCGGCGCTCAACAAGCTGCAATAGTCCGCACTTTTCCGGCTATCAGCACAGTCGATCTTTTGCGGCAACTGTTCACTTCGCATTTTTCACTGTAAACTTCCGATACGCCCTCATCGTTCAATGGATAGGACGCAAGATTGCGGATCTTGCAATGTAGGTTCGATTCCTACTGAGGGCACAAAAGTTCGAACTTTGTTCAGGAATCGGCACAACGAACGAAGTGAGGTGTGACCTCACGCGATGCACCTGCGTGTACAACACTATTTCTTGCAATAAAAACAGTGATATGGGAAGGTAAGGCGCATGTCTCACATACGTCAGAAACATCCACACATGAAATATACGATATATGTTCTCGTGGCGATAAACATCGCCTTTTTGGTGGCGGCGCTGCTTCAGGTTCGATCAGAGAATAGGGCGCTCAAAGGCTTCATCAAGGATACTGTAGAGAATCAGGCAACTCCCTATATAGGAGACGGTTCTGCCTAGACCTAGAGAGAGTCACTAGATTCCTCGGCCAACTCCTGCGCATCCTCGGCTAGATCGATCGCCTTGTCATAGTCCTCGTCATCATATGCCTCACGGGCGTCATCGAGCTTGCGTCGAGCGTCGTCATAAAGTTCACGAGCTTCATCGGTATCTTCGTCGTCATCTTCTGCGTCGAGAATATCCTTGCGTGCATCGCTGATGGCATCTTTCGCATCCTGAATCGCCTCATCGGCATCTTCTTTGTCTTGCTCATCAGTAATATCCTCGACTGCATCATCCGCGTAGCGCTGTGCGCGTTCAGCCAGAGTCGTCGCTTCCGAGAGGTCCCCGTCTATATAGGCGATGACTGCGTCAAATAGCTTGTCTTTTGCCTTTTCGAGAGTTTCACGCATATCCGTAGCCTCGTCACTGTCGATGTCTTCGTCATCCTCTGCGTCATCTATGGTATCCTCTGACTCCTTGATCGCATCAGATGCCGCCTTGAGCAGATTTTTCAAGGAGGACTCTTGTAGAGAAGAAGAGGAAGAGTTCGGGCTCGATGTTACTGGGCTAGAGATGACAGGTATCTCTGTCGTCGCCCCTGATGATGTGGTTGTGACCACTGCCGGTGACACGGCCGTCGCTTGAGATATATTTTGGTAACCAGATCTCGACAGTGGACCAAAGGTGCCTGTGGCGGGGTAGATGCTCATGGCTTGCTGCCACTTCCTGACTGCCTCCTTGGTCTTGGCTTGGAAGAGGTTGGTCTCATTGCCCCTAGAACCTGGACCCGAATCTGAGACGATATAGCCGTTCTCATTGAGATATTTCTGTAGACAGCGGACATCCTCGCCGACCGATCCGATGTCGAGGTTCCCAGAAAATGAGCACGTCTCGGCATGTGCCAAGTGAGGCGTGATGGCAAGCACGACCGCCAAGATCGCATAATAATGGAGCGCGTGGACGCGTGATGTGATGTATTTCATAGCTTCAGTATACCAAGATGACAGAAGGCTTCTATGGGGAGTAATCCACATGGTAGTCGTGGTGAGCTAGAGATTTTTTTGACATATCTATCTCAAGATGGTAGCGTGCAACCCAGCAGCGATATCTTCCGGTGTCTTCGAGATGCATCACTCCTTCTGATCCGAAGGATGCTTCCCTGGACTGTTTCTAGGGCCATCTCTGCATCGGAATATATCGTCGAAAATAGGAACATTATGAAGAAGATACTCATCGGCTCGATGATATGCGCGGTCGTTTCGACGGCTGTGGCCCAACGCTCATCGGAGCGTCCCGCGGATGCTCTGCTTGTAGCTACGGTAGAGCGCGAATACGAACCACCGGCTGTCGGAACGTTCTACTATCTGTCGGAGATGCAGGACGGACGTCTCATGCCACCGAACCCGCTCAATAGGTTTTCTCCGGATTCCGGCGTCTCGTATTACCGCGTCTTCAAAGACCGTACCATCTGGTTTGTCGACGATATCGGTCCTGATCCTGCAGTGCGTGCTCGATTGCCGATCACTGCGGAGATCGGGGCGGCTCTCGTTATAGACCATACGAAGAGGTCGCGTCAGGCATATCGTGACTGGGCGGCTACCAATCAGACTGCCCGTGCAGACGATCAGGCCTCTCACAAGCGGCCCACGATACGGATACATGTCCCCGCTCCAGTTGCATCGCGACCACTGGACAAGGAGTCTGTCGCCGATACGTCAGGGAAGATTGAGGATCCGGGCGATAAGATCCCCGAGAGGATGAAAGAGCTCCTTTCGGATGTTGACCTCGCGAACAAAGGTCTTGCTGTCTACCTGCAAGAGGCGAAACAAAAATTCATCAAGGAGCAGTGAGGAAACATTACATCTACACGGCGTTACATTGTGACGCCGTGTTTTTCTATGTCTGATGGACGAGACGAGACTGGGGCTATGCGGAGAGAGCGCTCGTGCCCGGGTAGCTCGCGCTCGAGCCGAGTTCTTCTTCGAGCCGGAGCAGTTGGTTGTATTTGGCGACGCGGTCGGTACGCGAGAGGGAGCCAGTCTTGATCTGGCCAGTGCCGGTGCCGACGACGAAATCAGCGATAGTGGCGTCTTCGGTCTCACCAGAACGATGCGAGATGATCGACGTGTATCCGGCTTTCTTGGCGAGATTGATAGCATCGATGGTCTCGGACACGGTACCGATCTGATTGAGCTTGATCAGGATGGAATTGCCGACGTCCTCGTCTATGCCGCGCTGGAGGCGCTCGATGTTGGTGACGAAGAGGTCATCTCCGACGATCTGGACCTTGTTACCGAGCTTTTCAGTGAGGAGCTTGTAACCGGTCCAGTCGTCTTCGGCGAGGCCGTCTTCGATGGAAGCGATGGGATATCTGGCGCACCAGTCGACATAGAAAGCGACCATCTCTTCGGATGTGAGTGAGCGACCTTCACAGGCGAGGTGGTATGTGCCGTCTTTGTAGAGCTCTGTGGCTGCCACATCGAGCGCGAGCATGACGTCAGTGCCGGCTTTGTAGCCAGCTGTGGCAATAGCTTCGAGGATGATCTCGATAGCGGCTTCATTGGAAGGTAGGGAGGGGGCGAATCCTCCCTCGTCGCCGACGGTGGTAGCGAGGCCTTTGTCATGGAGGATCTTTTTGAGGGCATGGAATATCTCTGTACCCATGCGGAGGGCCTCTTTAAATGACGGAGCGCCGACGGGCATGATCATGAATTCCTGGAAATCCGTGGACTTTTCGGCGTGCTTGCCGCCATTGAGGATGTTCATCATCGGGACAGGGAGCCGGATGGGGTCGCCGGTGGCCGCTATCTTGCTGAAGTAGGCATAGAGCGGCTTTCCGGAGCCCGCTGCTGAAGCGCGTGCGAAGGCCATGGAGACGCCGAGGATGGCGTTGGCCCCGAGCGAGCCTTTGTTGGGGGTGCCGTCGAGCGCAATGAGCGCCTGATCGAGCCCGCGCTGATCCAGATCTGTGCCGACGAGCTTCGTGGCGATGATCGTCTTGACGTTGGTGACGGCTTTCTGAACCCCTTTGCCCCCGTAGCGCTTTTTGTCGCCGTCGCGCAACTCCACAGCTTCGTGGCTGCCGGTAGAGGCCCCGCTCGGGACAGCAGCTCGGCCTGATGAGCCGTCTTCGAGGGTGATGTCTACTTCTACGGTCGGGTTGCCGCGGGAGTCGAGTATCTCGCGGGCGTGGATATGTTGTATTTTCATGGCGGAATTATAGCAGGGGAGGGCGCAAAAACAAATAAAATAGGCAAGGCAAAAGCGCAACAAAGAATAAGGG
>CAZIVT010000020.1:0-14275 GCA_964543075.1 uncultured Candidatus Saccharibacteria bacterium
AGGAGAGATTATTAACTTAACTCAGGTGTTCGGATTCGGGGGTGTGGGTAGGTTTTGAATCTAAGCTGTATTATAACATATATGATACTCAAATGTCAATGCAGTTTCTACTGGTTTTGATCTACCGCCGTGACAGTTCAACTACCCAAATATCATTGACTGCGTCCCAAAAAACCTTGCCATTCATGCCTTTTTCTACTATAGTGTCGCCATTATTCATATCAAACTAAAGTACCTCGTCGTATAGTCGAATAGTCATCGCTGATAGACGCTGTGACAGAGACTATGTAACTGGGTACTATGTAACTATTTAACTGAAATGTCCCCCTACCTCTGGTTCGCCCTTATCAGCTCCATCATCGCCCTCGCCTACGGCGCCTTCTTGATCGCGCGCATCATGAAGAAACCCACAGGCAACGAACGCATGCAAGAGATCGCGGCCGCCATCCAGGCCGGCGCCAAGGCGTATCTCAATCGCCAGTACCGCACCATCACCATCATCGCTATCGTTCTCTTCATCGTCCTCTGGCTCACTCTCGGCATCAAGATCGCCATCGGATTCGTGGTCGGAGCCGTCCTGTCGGCAGTCGCCGGCTACATCGGCATGAATGTCTCCGTCCGCTCCAACGTCCGTACCACTCAAGCCGCCACGCAGGGCCTCGCCAAGGCACTCTCGCTCGCTTTCAATGGCGGAGCCGTCACTGGCCTCATGGTAGTCGGCCTCGCCCTCATCGGCACGACCGCATTCTATGCCATCACGCGCGATGTCCATGCCCTCATCGGCCTCGCCTTTGGTGCATCCCTCATCTCGGTCTTCGCCCGTCTCGGCGGCGGCATCTTCACCAAAGCTGCTGACGTCGGCACCGATCTCGTCGGCAAAGTAGAAGCAGGTATCCCTGAGGATGATCCTCGCAACCCGGGAGTCATCGCTGACAACGTGGGAGACAACGTCGGAGACTGCGCTGGTATGGCCGCGGACCTCTTTGAGACCTATGCAGTGACCATCATCGCCGCCATGATGCTCGGTGTATCCACCTTTAGCTCCATCATCCAGACAGCCAACGGCATCACCATGAAGGCTGTGTTCACCAATGCCGCCCTCTATCCACTCGCCCTTGGCGGTGTCGCCATCATCGCTTCGATCATCGGAACCTTCTTCGTCAGACTAGGAAAGAGCCAGAACATCATGGGCGCTATGTACAAGGGTCTCGCTGTCGCTGGTATCCTCTCTGCTATCGCCTTCTACCCCATCACCTCATGGATGATGGCGGACAATGGTCGCTATAGCGTGCTCGACCTCTTTGGCTGTGCGCTCGTCGGCCTCATCGTCACTGGTCTCATCGTCTACATCACTGAGTACTACACCTCGACCAGGTACAATCCGGTCAAATCCATCGCTCAGGCATCAGTGTCTGGCCATGGTACCAACATCATCCAAGGCCTTGCGGTCTCCATGAAGGCCACGGCTTGGCCGCTCATCACCATCGTCGCTGGCATTCTGGCCGCATACCACTTTGCGGGACTCTACGGCATCGCTGTCGCCGCCGTCTCCATGCTCTCTATGGCGGGCATCATCGTCGCTATCGACGCGTACGGTCCCATCACAGACAACGCGGGCGGCATCGCTGAGATGTCCGAGCTTCCCAAGGAAGTCCGTGATATCACTGATCCCCTAGACGCGGTGGGCAATACCACCAAGGCTGTTACCAAGGGTTACGCCATCGGTTCTGCCGGCCTCGCCGCGCTGGTGCTCTTCGCCGAGTACATCCAGGCCGCCGGCGGCATTTCCTTCGACTTGGGCGACCCCAAGGTCATCGTCGGTCTCTTCATCGGAGGCTTGCTCCCCTACTACTTTGCCGCGCTCTCCATGGAGGCCGTCGGCAAGGCTGCAGGTAAAGTCGTCGAGGAGGTCCGCAGACAATTCCGCGAGATCAAGGGCATCATGGAGGGAACAGCCAAGCCTGATTATGCTCGTGCCGTAGACATCGTGACCTCAGCCGCCATCAAGGAGATGATCATCCCCGCTATCATCCCTGTGCTCGCTCCGATCCTCGTAGGATTCATCCTCGGCCCCGTAGCGCTCGGCGGTCTCCTGGTCGGATCGATCGTCACCGGTCTCTTCGTGGCTATATCCATGACTTCCGGCGGCGGTGCCTGGGACAATGCCAAGAAGCATATCGAACAGGGCAATCACGGCGGCAAGGGATCTGATGCCCACAAGGCCGCAGTCACCGGAGATACCGTCGGCGATCCGTACAAGGACACCGCTGGACCAGCCATCAACCCGATGATCAAGATATTGAACATCGTAGCCCTCCTCATCGTGGCATTCCTGGTATAACATCGACTTATGATCAGAGAACACAAACAACCGCAGGCATGACCTGCGGTTGTTTGTCGGATCGATGGATCCAGGTTGCACCATACAAAACATGCTATAATCAATGCCGTCTTAGACTTTGGGTATATCAAATATCCACTATTACTAGATAACAGCACCAGTCATCTATGAAAAAACTTTATTATTTGGTACTACCAGCATTGCTCATCGCGCTATTCCTACCGACCGCATCCTACGCCAAAGACGGCAGTGATGACGATTTCGAGGATCATTCGAGCTCATCGAGCGAGGTCGAAGTCGAGATCGAGGTCGAACACGAGGATGAACGTACCAGCTCAAGCCCTTTCAATATCCGCGAAAAGCTTCGTATGAGTGTCGACGATGGGAGTTTCCGGGAAGATACCCGCGATAAACTCATAGAGCGCGCGGCCAACGGTATCCGCGAGATCGCTTCCAGCACTCGCGCCGAACACATGGAGATCAGGGAGGAATACCTCGAAGATTCCTCGAAGATCCGTGCCGAATATCGCGAGAAGATCTCCTCGTCGACCGACGATCGCGGCGAGATACGCACGAAGGTACGCCTCGATATATTTGAGACTCACAAGATCTCTCTCGTACGCCAGCTCAACCTCTCTCTCAAGAATCTCCAGCAAATCTACGAACGTGTAGCCTCCCGCATCGACAAAGCCGCCGAGGCTGGACATGATATGGCCAGTGCGCGTGAGCTTCTCAATATCGCAGATGTCGCACTGACCGACGCAGAAACAGCCATCCAGAGCGTCACCTCTCTCTCGGTATCAGCCTCGACTACAGCCACTACATCCGTCGACCTGACCAGGCCTCGCGAGATCGGATCTCAGGCGATCCAAGCACTGAAAGATGCTCGTCGAGCTCTCGTCGAGACCGTCAGAGCAATCGCCCAAGCCCTAGGCATCAGAGCGGACACTGAGCAATCAACTTCCGCCGAAGCCACTACTACGCTAGAATAGACGCATTACATCACTTAATCATCATAGAAATTCGTCATGGACCCTATCAACCAACAACAGCCAGTTCCGAATCCTGCCTCATCTGTCATCCCCCCCACTATGCCGTCAGAGACCCCCTCTACTCCTACAGTAGGTCCCACAGAAGACAAGAAGGCCGGCCCCATCATCGCGATCTTGGTCATCGTCCTCGTCCTCGTGATAGCGGCTCTCTATATATTCGCGGCACAGAGTACCGTAGATCCGATTCCTGATGATTCTATGATGACCGACGAGCAGACAGCTCCTGCTGAGGTCCAGCCTATAACCAACACCTCTGATGACATCATGGACATCCAGGCAGACTTGGATGCCTCTATAGATGGGCTAGACGATCAAAATTTCTAGTAGATACCACACGCTGTTTACGGACAAAATGCAGTTCACGACTGCATTTTTGTATAGGACCTCCATGTCGCTGTTTTTCTTGCTTCTATCACATTCTTCTTGTACACTCCCTCTCATGACTGAAAAAATCAAATCCTACGACTCTGCAACCGTCAAAAAGATTGCCGGATCGCGAGTCGAAATCAGCGGTTCTGTAGCTACTCCCGTCTGGGGCGCATATCGTGCACGGGCAATCAAGCACCTCAATGAGTCCATCACGATAGATGGCTTCCGCAAAGGCATGATTCCCGAGCATATCCTAGTAGCCAAAGTCGGTGAGATGGCAGTCCTCGAGGAGATGGCCGAGATAGCTATTTCACGCGCATATATCGACATACTGCTCGATCAGAAGATCGACGCTATAGGCAGGCCAGATATCCATGTGACCAAGCTAGCCGCTGATAATCCCCTCGAATTCACAGCTACGACTGCAGTCGTCCCCAAGGTAGAGCTCCCTGACTATCGCGCATTGGCCATGAAACAGGTAGGCGCATCCGATCCAGAAGAGCTGAAAGTCCGTGAAACAGATATCGATGACGCCATCCTGCGCATACGCAAGCGTCATGCTTCGGATCTCCTCCATGACCCAGACAACACAGAACATTCAGCCGCCCATGACAAGATGACTCCAGATGAGCATGACAAGGCTGTCGAGGCCGCCATGCCAGAACTCACCGACGATCTGGTCAAGACGCTCGGGGATTTCGAGAACATCGCAGACTTTAGAAACAAGCTTTCCGATATGCTCGCGGAGCAAAAGCGCAAAGACGCTCAGGAGAAGACTCGTATCCGTATCGCCGACGCGATATCGGACGCTTCGACTGTCGAGATACCTGATCTCATGGTCGAAAGCGAGCTCGACCGTACACAAGCCCAATTTTCTAGCGACATAGAGCGCATGGGTGTCAAACTAGACGACTACTTGAAACACTCAAAAAAGACCATCGAGGAGATCCGTGTCGAGTGGAGACCTCACGCCGAAAAGAAGGCCAAGCTCCAGCTCATCATGAACGCCATCGCGGCCAAGGAAAATATCCGGCCAGACGCGGCAGAGATCGATGCTGAAGTCGATCGTATCATCGAACACTACAAGGACGCCGACCGTGAGAGAGTAGCAGTATACGCAGAAACAGTCCTGACCAACGAAAAAGTCTTCCAATTTTTGGAAAATACTCCTACGCAGGGTAGACCTGCGTAGGACAACCTGTGAAATCACACTTAAACACCTGCGTAGTGTGGGGGGGTGGCGCTGACCTATGAATATCCTTTATCCAGAAACCTTGTGCAGAGGAATTTATGCGAGCAAAATGATAGAAAGTGCCGAAACAACGGCAGTTTCTGCCCTCAAAACCTGGCTCCCTAGGGAAACGACTGGTATGCCACTCGCGTGAAACATCTCGATCTCTTTCGGAGACCAGCCACCCTCAGGACCTATGAAAATAGATACTTCATCACCCCGCAGGTCTACCCTGCGTATAATATCGCCCTCAGTATGGAGCGCGATCCTATAGGAGGTGCCACCTCCGGAGGTGGCACCTCCTAGATCGACCACCTGTCCGATCTCCGGGATATCGCCTCGACCTGATTGCTCCGCGGCTTCGATGGCTATTTTATTGAGCCGATCCATGTTCAGACCCTTTTTCTCGCTTCGTTCAGCCATCACAGGAACGATCGTACTGACGCCCAGCTCGGTCGCCTTCTCGACGATCCATTCGAATGTGTCTTTTTTGACCAAGGCTGTATACAGGACCACCTTTCTCTGTGGCATATAGCGACTCGGTGAAACATCCTTCACTTCGAAAGACACCGAGCCATCTGTGAAACCGGCTATCATGCATTCATGATCAGATCCAGAACCATCGAACAAAATCGCCGAGTCGCCTGTTCTCAGACGAAAAACTCGACGGAGCTGATTGGCCAGATCGGCGGAATGAACCACGATCTCCTTTTGCACGCCTATTTTTTCAGGTATGTAGAATCTATGTAGTCTCATGGGTGGCTATCAGACTACTGGACTATTTGACTATCTTCCCACCGACCACAGAATCGATGATACCGTATTTCTTGGCCTCCTCGGCATCCATGAAGAAATCACGATCGACATCCTTCTCGATCTTGGCCAGTGTCTGACCAGTATTCTTGGAGAGGATTTTGTTGAGAACACCACGCATTTTGACGATACGTTTGGCACTGATCTCTATGTCAGCAGCCTGACCCTCGACACCACCATGTGGCTGATGGATCATGACCTCCGAGTTGGGCAGGGCGACACGCTTGCCTTTGTCTCCGCACGAGAGGATAACTGCGGCCATCGAGGCTGCCATACCGACACAGACCGTAGATATCGGATTCTTGATGTGGCTCATAGTATCGATGATGGCCATACCGGCAGTGACACTACCTCCACCTGAGTTGATATAGAGCTGTATCTCCTTTTTGGGATCTTCTGATTGTAGGAAAAGCAGCTGGGCTATGACCAGATTGGCGACATAGTCGTCTATAGGACCACCCAGGAAGATGATATTCTCCTTGAGCAGGCGCGAGTATATGTCGTAAGCGCGTTCGCCAAAGCTGGATTTTTCGATGACAGTAGGGATAAGCATAGGGATTGGTTTGATTCCGCCTTGGCGGGATATATTGAATATTAAAGCTTGAACAATGAAGATTCTGGGCGATTCGCACGATTGCACAGATGGAATATAGCACATAGAAATATAATTGACAATATATACTATTTATGATGTACAGAAATCGAACGCCCTTTCAACAATCAACAACGGTAGGTTCGCTAACCTGACATATCCCATCTTCCGGGGGGTGTTTTTATGTGATGTATAATTCCTACACGCCAAATCTTGCATTTATCCATTTTTTGTTATATTATGCCATCGTTACCAAATTTAAATTTTGACACCGCCAGTTACGGAATTCGCAGTGATCCCTGTCTTATGAAAACGCAACCTATGACACACCTTCTGCTCATGGAACCAACGGCCACACAGAATACACCTCGTTATATCTCATAAGAAAGCCTCACCTTATCCGCAACCGGCGGGTCTATCCCGCATATGTCACTCAAATTAGTCGCCCTATTCCTCTCCATCGCTGGAGTGGCAGGCGTCGCAATAGGATACTACCTCCGACTCATCATATCCCTGGGCAAGAAGGGTTCTATGGAGCTGGAGATCAAGGAGATGCTCCTTGCCGCGAGAGAAGAGGCCAAGAAGGTCGTCTCTGATGCTGAGGCCAAGGCTCGAGCAGAGCTCGAGGAAGTCGAGAAAGAGACAAAGGACAAAGAGCTCAAAGCGCGTCAGACAGAAGAGCGCCTCATCAAGAAGGAGGACCTGCTCGACAGACGCCAATCCGACATCGATAAGGAGGTCGAGATGATCAAACAGCGCGTAGCAGAGATCAAGGCTATCCGTGAGAAAGCAGATAAGTTGGAGACTGATCGCCTCGCCGCCCTCGAAAAGATCGCTCAACTATCTGCTTCAGACGCAAAAGACCAGCTCGTCAAGATCGTCGAGAAACAAGCCGAGGAGGACCTCCTCGTACGGATGAATAAGCTCGAGGCTCACGGTGAGGACATGCTCGAGAACAAAGCCAAAAATATCCTAGCCATCTCCATCCAGCGCCTAGCATCATCCGTAGCGCAGGATGCGCTCTCGACTATGGTCGAAATCCCGAGCGATGACGTCAAAGGCAAGATCATAGGCAAGGAAGGCAGGAATATCAAGGCGTTTGAACGTGTCACCGGAGTCGAGGTCATGGTGGATGAGATGCCGGGAGCGATCACTATATCATCATTCGATCCTATCCGCCGTCATGTAGCCGCAAACGCTCTCCGCGAACTCATCAAGGACGGTCGTATCCAACCTGCCAAGATAGAGTCCATCGTCGAGAAAGCCCGCAATGAGATCAACAAGACCATCAAAGACCGTGGCGAAGCGGCCGCATACGAGTGCGGAGTGCTCGGCCTCGATCCGCGCATACTGCTCATCCTCGGACGATTGCACTTCCGTACGAGCTATGGACAGAACGTCCTGCAACACTCCATCGAGATGACCCATATAGCCGGCATGATCGCCGAGGAGCTCGGCGCCAATGTACAGGTCGCCAAGGCCGGAGCACTCCTTCATGACATAGGAAAGGCCCTCGATCATGAGGTCGCTGGAACCCATGTCGAGATCGGCCGTCGCATACTGCAGAAATTCGGCGCATCAGAGGATATCGTCAAAGCCATGCAGGCACACCATGAGGAATATCCCTATGAAACCATCGAATCACGCATCGTACAAACGGCTGATGCCATATCAGGATCTCGTCCAGGCGCTCGTCGTGACAACGTAGAAAACTACATCAAACGCCTCGCCGACCTCGAAGCAACCGCGAACTCCTTCCCTGGCATCGAGAAATCATACGCTCTCCAAGCTGGACGTGAGATACGCATATTCGTCAGACCAGATCAGATCGATGATATCAGTGCAAAGAAACTCGCCCGTGACATAGCTCTCAAGATAGAAAAGGACCTCAAGTATCCAGGAGAGATCAAAGTCAACGTCATCAGAGAGACTCGAACTATAGAATTCGCGAGATAGCGGAAAACCCCTTACCCTGAAAGCGCGCCGGACTCATTCGGTGCGCTTTCGCGTATACATCACATCATCTGGGGATACTCGGACATGTTCGTTTGTCCGCCGTTTCTGCTAAAATAGTGTCATGTTCCTCTCTGACATCTCTACTTACTCCTTCCTCGTCTGGATCTCAGCCGCCATCACCGCCAGCTTCGGCCTCATCGTATATATCGGCGGCCCGAACCGATCATCGAGAGCATTCCTCAGCGTCGTGCTTTCACTAGCGGTCTGGATGACCTTGGTTGGCGCGTTCATCTCATCTGCCACCATCGAGACTGCCACGATATTCGTCAAATTTGCATATCTCTCTGGACTTATAAATTCAGCTTCATTCTTTTACTTCTTCCTCATCTACCCTTCGGATGACAAACCGCCACGATATATACTACCCATCCTGTCAGCCATCATATTGGTAAATGCATACATATTTATTTTCACTGACCTCGTCATAAACCAAGCCTATTCCATAGAACATTTTGTGAGATACGGCTGGACTACCGGCCCTCTATGGTGGCTATTTTACGCGATATTCTATACGTTCTTCATCGGCGGCATATCATTTGTCATTCGAGTGATCCCTCGGCTCAAGGAGATACGCCAGAGGCACAATATCAAATACATGCTCATCAGCGTGCTCGTGGTTCTGACGCCACCGACACTCATGAACATCATCCTCCCTCAATTCGGACATTTCGAGTGGATATGGCTCGGTCCTACTCTAGGGATCGGATGGATAGCGATATTGGCATACTCCATCATACGGTTTCGACAGATGGATATCAGGACATTCACTACTGAGATACTGAATGTCGCCCTCATCATCATCTTCTTCACCAACATCTTCACAGATATATCGATAGGTGTATGGGGGAGAGTGCTGACATTCCTCATATTCCTCGTCATCAGCTACTATATCATCCGGCTTGGATCGAGGGTCGATGACCTCAATAGAAACCTCCAAAGCAAGGTCGAGGAACAAACCAAGGAGATACATGATCTGTATGAGACAGAAAAGAAATCTCGCCAGGAGCTCGAACGTCTCAACGAGGCGAAGGACCAATTCATCCTCATCACTCAACATCACCTGAGAACACCACTGACACAGGTCAAATGGACGCTTGAAACACTGCGTAGCCGTACAAGCATCGATGAGACCTACGTGCGCGATATCGATGATGCCCTCGGGTCTGTCGGCCAGCTCAATCATCTCATGGAGGACTTCCTCAATATCTCTGAGCTCAAAGCTGGACAGAAAATCCTCACCATAGAGAGCGCCTCATTCTTGCCTATCATCGAAAACATCCTCAAGGAGTGGAAGTCTGAGGTGCAAATGATGGCTCTCAATATAGATCTTCCCCGCTCTACCCATCTATGGCCTGATATACCCATAGATATCTCCCGCATCAGGGAACTGCTCTACATCGTCGTGCAAAATGCCGTCAAATACAACGAACAAGGCGGTCGGATCGTGTTTGAACCGTCACAAGAAGCAGAATCATTTGTGCTCAAGATCACGAATACCGGAATCGGGATAGATCCTGCCGATCTTGCCTCCCTGTTCACCGGTGTATTCAATCGTGGAGCCACCGCAATGAGCGCCAACCCTCTCGGCATGGGCATGGGGCTCACATTCGCACAATATATCGCCAAAGCACACAAAGGATCCATATCTGTCACGTCTGATGGCATCGGCAAGGGGGCATCTGTGACTATCAGAATGCCTCTCCGTGGAGAATAGCGAGCATCCAAGAAAAAACTGGCATATGTTTTGGTAAATATGTCAATATTCTCTCCCCTATTGCCCAAAATATGGCTTACTATATAATGTACCCATGGTGCTAGACTCGATCCGCTCGAATGCGGGCGGGCCGAGACCAGATTTACTAGCGTTAAATATAATAAGCAATGAACAAAGCAAGCATTGTAGACGCAGTCCATGGCGTGCTCGGCGGCACAAAGGTGCAAGCAGAGCAGGCTGTCGAGACTGTTATCAATACCGTCGTCGACGCTCTCAAGAAGGGCGAGGAAGTATCGATCGCAGGACTCGGCATCTTCTCGGTCAAGACCCGTGCCGCCCGCGAGGCCCGCAATCCTCGCACCGGCGAGGCCATCAAGGTCCCGGCCATGAAGGTCCCCAAGTTCCGCGCCGCTAAGGCGCTCAAGGACGCCGTAAAATAGCGCCCTCTCGAGAGGAGTACTATCGAGCTTTTCTCAAGCAAAAGATCGCCGTAAGGCGGTTTTTTGTCTGCAAATTTACTGCCTTGATACAGAAACTTGACAAGTTAACAATATATATATACTCAAGGTTGGACGGTTTACACACAACAAAACAACAACAAAAAAGGAATCCATTATGTCAGTTGCTCTTATGCCCGCAGACAAGATCAATTCTGCCACCGAACTCACGGCGCGTGCGTCAAATGTCCTACGTATGAATAATCTCAATACGTTTGACGAAATCGCCTCACTTGATGCACGAACACTGCTCAGTATGCGAAATACCGGAGTCAAGACCATCAAGGAACTTGCCCGCGTCCTTCTTCTCCGCTTCATCACACCAAAATGGCTCGTCGAACTCGCCCCCCGATTCGACTACGAAGATGAGGCGACTATTGTCGAAGAGCCCTTCGCAGAAGATCGGCTAGAGAAGGAGGGTTGGCGCAGAATTTCAGGTCCATACACACGCCAAGAGCAGTGGATGCTCGAACACGCGGTTGCCGACATGGTGCGAGGAGGAATTGAGTACAAACTCGTCCGTTCACGGCCCAATGGACCGATCGACCTCTACCGTAAGGGCGCAATCGAAATACCTGAAGAAGACGTCTGAACCAAAAGTCTGTTCTGAAATTCCACAAAGGGGAGATCTTCTCCCCTTTTTTATATGCCATATTATTGTTCTCGCACTTCGAAGCTCGCCTAGCGAGCGAAGTTGTGCCCCACTAACGTCTCGGACTGTGTGGTACAAGACAGTATAAGGGTTTTCCGGCGATCACACCAATAGTATGCTGAGGCATCCGCATAGGGGTGTATTTTCATGGTTCTGGTCAAAAACCCAAACAAACCCAAATATTTGGCACGGGCCAGATAGCCTTGATTGTTGAATTATGGCCTAATATATGGACAGACCAGCTATTCTCCTCTTTGTCGGATCAGTCACTTTTGGGTTTTATTGACTGATTGGTATTTCCGTTCTCTAATTCTAGCCGCTCTCTGAGTTTTAAGGTGTTTCCATGCTTCAAAAGACCGAGATAAGATTGAACCGACGCAGAGTCATAACCAGACTCCTTAAGTCTCCGAAACATCCGTTTCTTGGCCACTGTTCGTAGAACACAATGGTCTTTGAAATGTACCCATCCGAGATAATCGACACCGGAGGCGATCGTGCGTAGAGATATCTTTTTCGGATGAAATCTCAGGTGCAAGACATCAGATAGATATCTTTCGATGACTGGGATAACGCCACAAAGCCAATCAGGGTCAGTGGAAAAAATAACAAAATCGTCGGCATAGCGGATATAATACTTTGCTTCAAGCTTATGCTTCACATACTGATCAAACTCGTTCATATAGACATTGACCAGTAGCTGCGACGTCAGATTCCCGAGGGGTAGACCTATGCCTTCGCCTGTCGAAGAAAAGCTACCTATGATATTTGAAAGTAGGGCGAGTATATCTTTATTCGAAATATATTTAGCTAATATTTTCAGCAGAACGGCCTGATCGATTGAGGCGAAAAATTTTCGTATATCGCATTTGAGCACCCATGCCTGCCGAGTATGATTCTGCGTGACTTTGTAAGCAAAAGCATTGAACCTATCCATTGCCTTATGCGTCCCCTTCCCAAGACGGCATGACGAGGAGTCGGAGATAAATGTCTTGTCGAAAAACGGATACAGCATCCGATGAATGGCGTGGTGAAACAGTCGATCGCGGACACTTGCCTTATGAATATCTCGTGGCTTCGGATCATTAATCTTGAATGCTTTGTAGGCCGAATGTCGATAGCTTCTATCGGCGAGGTCACGGTGAAGTCCGATGATGTTGGTCATGAGGTCGCGCCCGAACTCCTGCACATCTCTCCTCTGGCGCTTACCGTGGATAAATTCCTTCCAAGCTCCAAGAAGATTTTCGAGGGAAATGATATCATAATAGCTATGTTTAAACTGGATCCGTCGCAACCTATGAAAGCCCCCCCCCCAACCGAATTTTGCCGGTCTTGAATAAGATCAAAGATGCTTACTTGGTGTGGCATGGTTTTTGTAGGGATATACCAAAAGCAGAACGAAATTCATTCGGACATCGAATAGATTCGTTGTTTGTCGAAATAATCGAGGCAGTAGCGGCGGCAAGCTTCCTCGGTCCGCAGGAAAAGCATCCATATGTGCGTCTATCCATAAAGAAACTTGATGCGCTCAAGATATTACTCATGATTTTGTGGGAATCAAAGTCGATTGACGATAAGAAGTATATCGCGCTTTCTCTAAAGCTCGACGAGGTTGGTCGGAATCTTGGAGGATGGTCAGGACGGATTCTAAAAGAAAACTCTCCCGCAAAAGCAGGAGAGAAATGAGCGATTTGCGTGGCGGAGACCCGGGCTGAAGCTGTGCCAGCCGTAGTCGAGCCAGTACCAGCACAACACCACCTTGCCGCCGTTCTCGTAGAGATACGGGACGCTGAGGTTGCCGTTGCGGTTCCGCACAATACGTGCACAATGCCTTCCATGCCACCACCCTTCGAAGCTTTCGCGATCTCGGGGTTGAATCGTATTCGGCATCTATAATGCCCTGGCACTATGCACCAAGTAGCTTCATTTTTTGAAGTGTCTGCATAAGCCCTCCGAGAGAAGCCGTAACCGCCCTCGCTCTCAGCTCATGGATACTGGATTCGGCCGCGGGAAGCCTTGACCGCCCGCAGATTCGCCTACTACCATCCACATTCTAGCATAACAAAAATGCCCCGCGTTTCCGAAGAAACGCGGGGCGGGAGCAGAGGTCAAAGTGACTGAGTGCCAGTACACAGTGACCGAGTGCCGAGTGCTAACTTGCGTGGCGGAGACCCGGGCTGAAGCTGCGCCAGCCGCAGCCGAGCCAGTACCAGCACAACACCACACTGCCGCCGCCCTCGCAGAGATACGGGACGCTGAGGTTGCCGTTGCGGTCCCGCACAACTGAACCCCAGGCGAACACCGCTTTACCAGCCAAGTATTTCCGGAAGAAGGCGATGCCTTTCTTTTGGATTTCTTCGAGGTCGCGGAGTGTATAGTGATTCTTCAGGTCGCCGGTCTCCTTGAGGTGGACGTAGATGTTGTTACCTGTAGTCCACTTCCCGCCTTTCTGGTCATCATGGAGCCACTGCTCGTCCTTGCTCACGTCGTATTCCGACGGCCCAGCGTTTTCGAGCTCGGGATGCATGACCGTCATCACCCAGTCGGGATACGACGGACGCACCGAACGATCAACGCGAATGATGGGGTCAATCCCGACTTCCGGCTCGGGAGCGGGTTGAAGCGACGACAAACCGATGGACGTGCGAAATGTTTCCCGATTTGGCATCGTGCCAGCCATGATTGCATCTACCAAGTCGCTCAAAAGTCCATCATGCAACTGCTTGAGGTGTTCCTGGGTCGGATTCTTCTGGCCGATTAAGGTCAGGGTGTGATTTGCTTGAGTGAATAATGCTTGATTGCTCATAGGTTTATCCTATGTTGCGCTATACCTAGCTATAGCAGATGTATTGTAGGCATGGCTGAACACCCAAGGTGTCGCCATAGCATTGAAAGCCCCTGATTAAGGCACTCAATGCTGTGGCGAAACGCAAATTAGAGTATCAAATGTAGATTTACCTTTGAATCCGAACGCTTGTATGATTAAAAATCATGAAAACGT
>CAZIVT010000021.1:0-14166 GCA_964543075.1 uncultured Candidatus Saccharibacteria bacterium
CGTTTTCATGATTTTTAATCATACAAGCGTTCGGATTCAAAGGTAAATCTACAATATTACAAAGTGGATAGTAGTCGCGCTATTCGTCGTGCTAGTTCTCGTCGTCGTATCGGTACAGCTTCTGACTCGCGCGTCGAATGATCGAGACTGGACTGTCGATCAAGCTGTCCTTCCTGCTGTCGATTTTTCTGGCGATCAGGTCACAGTACATAACATACGCAATTTTGACTATGCGTCCACGACCTCATATACGCCTCGATATTATGATGCCACTTTCGATCTGGATGATGTGGAGGCCGTGTATTTCGTAGTCGAACCGTTTTCGGGATACGTAGGGGCGGCTCATACGTTTCTCAGCTTTGAGTTCAAAGATGACCGTTTTTTGGCGATTTCAGTAGAGATCAGAAAGGAACAGGGAGAATCCTTCTCTGCTCTGAAGGGACTCCTGAATCAGTATGAGCTGATGTATGTGATCGCCGATGAACGGGATGTGATCAAGCTCAGGTCGAATCATCGCAAGGACGACGTATATGTATATCCGATACGCGCAGAGAAGGAACGGATACACCAGGTATTCGTGGATATGCTCGAGCGAGCCGAATCGTTGAGGCATGAGCCTATGTTCTACAATACACTCACGAATACCTGCACCACCAACATCATCTCGCATGTCAATAAGATAACGCCGGACAAGATACCGTTCGACTATAGGATATTGTTCCCGGCTGACTCTGATGAGCTCGCATATGAGCTCGGTCTGATCGAAGGGGCAGAGGAGACACTGGAACAGACGAGAGCGAAGTACCGGATCAATACGTTGGCTGAGCGGTATGCGGATGATCCGCAGTTTTCACTGCGCATCAGGGGTAGGTGACACGCCTTCACGGTATGAGAAAATCCCGAGACAATCTCGGGATTTCTAGTCTAGAGAGGGGAGGATGCTATTTCACCTTCGCCACGACACGGGCGAACGACTCGGGCTTGAACTCTGCCAGATGGGCGAGCGTCTTCCGGTCGAGCTCGATACCGGCCTTCTTGGCGGCACCGATGAACTTGGAGTACGAGAAACCGAGCGGGCGGAGGCCGGCGTTGATCTTGACGTTCCAGAGGCGGCGCATGTCGCCCTTCTTGTCGCGACGATGCGCGAAGGCATAGGCACCGGCATGCTGGAGGGCGTCGATGGCCATGCGCTCCTTCTTGGAGCGGCCAAAGCGCATGCCCTTGGCGGCTTTGAGGACGGTACGGCGGTATTTACGGGCGTGGACTGCTTTTTTGACGCGGGACATGGGAGTAAGTTAAAAAATTAAAAAGTTCCGAGTTTGAAAGTCGGATGACTGCTAATCTGCTCTACTGGTTGACCAGGAAGCGGCTCTTGGACTTGTTGTCCATCTGGATCGAGGACATCCGGCGCTTGTTGCCGCTGGTGCGGGTGCGCTCCTTGGCGTTGAAATGGTTCTGGCCAGGCCTGCGTGCCAAGATCTTGCCATTCTTGGTGACCTTGAAGCGTTTGAGATATGATTTGTTGGTTTTGATGCTCATGGTAATAGGTTAAAAGTTAAAAAGTTTCCGGTATCTACTTTTTGACTGGGAACTTTTTAACGTTTCAACTGATATAACTACTTCTTCTCTATAATGACTGTGAGCCCCTTCGGTCCCTTGGCTACGTCCTGCGCTACTTTGTATTCGACGCTGATGAGTTTGAGGACACGCTCGAGACGTTCTTTGAGGAAGTTCATATCCATGTACTTGGAACGTCCGATGAGGAAGAGGTCGACTTTGACGCGGTTACCCTCGGCCAGCCATTCTGATATCTTCTTGGCTTTGAGCTCGAGATCGTGTTCGCCGGTGCCGATCTTGACCTGGACTATCTTGAGCTCACTGGTCTGAACCTTGGACTTGGTTGCCTTCTCCTTTTTCTTCTCATCGTACTGGTACTTGCCATAATCCATGATCTTGGCGACCGGTGGCGTAGCCGTAGGCGATATCTCGATGAGATCGAGATCACGCTTGTGCGCTTCTTCGAGGGCCGCCTGGAGCGACAGAACACCGAGGTTCTCTCCGTCGCCGGCGATGACGCGCAGCTCGGGTGCCTTGATCTGATGGTTGATTTTGACTCGTATAGCCACGATGGGGATTACGAAGGGTATTTATATCATATAGCGGTCGTAGATGCAAGTGTGTCCGAGGTCACACCTCGCGGTGCGACCTCGGACAGGGGTATGGGGATAAGAATCCCTGTATCTGAGGCGTCCAAGAGTATATAATAGACTACATGATTGATCTTCCTACGCAGAAGGATCTGAAACATCCTCATCACCGCAAAGCGATCGGAGCGCTCGTCGCGGCTGTCGTCATATTTGGGATAGCACTGGCTGTCTACTATCTCCGCGCTGACTCTCCGAAAGAACAGGGACCGACTCTCTCTCCGCTTCAGCAACTAGCCGGCAAGCCTGTCCCTGATGCTGATCTGACTGCCGAGCAGATGAGCCAGCTCAAGGAGCTGGTAGGCAAGCCCGTTCCGGCCACTACGCTGACTGCCGAGCAGAAGGCTCGACTCCAGGAGTTGAGAGGGGATTGATATCGTACAATTACACAATTAAACTATCGAAACATCCATGAAATCGAAGATCATAGCATCAACGCTCGTCATGTTCGGATTTATCCTCGGAGCGTCGGCTCTCTCTGTTCTCGCAGACTGGACAGCTCCGACACAAGCTCCTCCTGGTTGTCCTGCGGGTTCTCCAGGTTGTGATGCGCCGCTCCATGTCGGCGCGGGTCTCCAGACCAAGCTCGGCCAGCTGTCTCTCAACGCCGACGCCTCGGGTGCCTATGGCCTCGAAGTGCTCAATGGCATCAAGCTCCTCGATACGAGCGTCCTCGGTGGCACCGCGGCCGGCAAGGTCCTCACTTCTGACGCCAATGGCGTGGGGACGTGGCAGAGCATCCCGACGATATCGGCGGCATCGGGGATGACGTCGTACACGACTCCCGGGACATATAACTTCGCGGTCCCCGCGGGCGCACGTTTCGCAAAGATTACCGCCGCCGGAGCTCCGTACTGTAACCACAGAAGCGGACAATCAGCGGCACCCATTTGTGACAGCTTTGGTGGCGGTGGAATGGCTATCAAGGTATTCTCTCTTTCAGGGTCCAACTCGGTCTCCGTGACGATAACGGGGGGTGTCTCGACAGTCACTGTCGGCGGTCAGACTATAGTCGCTGGAACGAGAGGAGATATCGGGCAAGGAGGGGACTTCAATGGCATAAGCCCGGTTGCCAGCCCATTTTCCCTTGTAGCGTCCGGGGGTGCTGGCGGCTATGATATGGCCAATGGCAGGAACGGCTTCGTCATCATAGAATACTACTGATCGACTGGATCATGTGAAGTTACAAGAACTTCCTCACTGCGCGTATGAGCGTGGTGAGGATTTTCTCTGTGAAGAAGCGCTTGCGCCACTCCTCGATCTTGACCTCGCGCGAGAGATGCATATCGTGCACGAAATGCGCGGCGAGCTCCTCTATGAATTTCGGATTGGAAGAGACGATATTGGCCTCGAAATTGTAGAGCAGGCTGGCGTTGTCCAGATTCATGGATCCGACGGTGCCCCAATAACCGTCGATAACGATGGATTTGCCGTGCAGGATGGTGCCTTTGTAGAGGAATATGCGCGCCCCTGCGTCGAGCAGGCTATCGAAATATGAGCGTGCCGCCAGATCGAGCGCGGGATAGTGGTCAGTCTTCTCTGGTAGGACGATGCGTACGTCGACGCCGCGATGAGCGGCCAGCTTGATCACGCGGAAGAGGCGGTGCGTGGGCACGAAATAGGGAGTTGTGATGTAGATGTACTTGCGCGCGTCACGGATAGCCCCGACGAGCTCTCCGTATATATGTCTCCGACGAGGGGCGGGGTAATTGGTGACATAGCGGAATTCTCGATCGCGGATGCGGATATGCGGAGGTATGCGCTCACTGGTGGCTCGGCCCCACATGCGTTCGAACGAGTTCTTCATCTCGCGTACGATCGGTCCGGCGAGGCGGACGTTGGTATCGCGCCAGCCCTTCATCCGCTCATCGAGGCAGATGCTCCCGGTATAGCCGGTATGTCCGTCGATGACTAGGGTCCGTCGATGATTGCGCAGATACCACGAACGGAAGTCTGGCACTTTGAAATAGCTCGGTATGAGCGTCTTCCAGAAGACGAGCTCGATGCCGCGCTTCCTGAGATCGCGCACGATAGTCGAGCCGAATATGGTGAAGCTGCCGGCCGCGTCCCAGAGGAAGCGCACCTTGATCCCGGCGGCGGCGCGCTCGGCGCAGACGTCTATCATCTGACGCCCGAGCTCGTCATTGGTGAAGATGAACTGCTCGAGATCTATGGACTCCTTGGCGGATGCGCAGTCAGCCAGCATGGCCTGGAATGCTTCCTCGTTGGAGGCGTACAAGACCCACGAAGTCTGTCTGGGTGACATGATGGGGATATGATAGCAGAGGGTGATGTAGTTACATAGTACCCAGTTACATAGTTCTCACTACTGAATCTAGAGAAGGAGACTATGTAACTGGGTACTATGTAACTATGTAACTATTTAATGTATGATTACGCCTATGACCGTTCTGCTCGATAACCGCAAAGCCCGCTTCGATTATGAGATCCTCGAGACCTTCGAGGCGGGCATCGAGCTGCTCGGATTCGAGGTCAAAGCGATCAAGGCGGGCAAGGGATCCCTCGAGGGATCGTACGTCGTGGTCCGTGAGCGTCAGGCATACCTCTCAGGCATGCTCGTGTCGCCCTATCAGGAGAACAACACTCCAGAGGGATATGAACCGAGGAGGGAACGTCGGCTCCTGTTGTCCAAGGCGGAGATACAGCGGCTGGCGGATCTCGATAAGGGGTTGACAATAGTGCCTTTGAAGGTGTATAATAAGTCCACTCTCATCAAAGTCTCCATCGCCGCGGTCCGTGGCAAGAAGAAGTATGACAAGCGCGAGACCATCAAGAAGCGCGAGACGGATAGGAATGTGAGGAGAGAGTTCAGAGATCGTTGACAGATAAATGGGAATGATCGGCATAGACAATTGGCCGTGCTCATTCGTGCGACGCGAGCTCCGGTGCCTCGTAAATCCATCGGAAACCATAAATGCTAAAGCCACTGTTTCTCCGTATTTCGGAGAGAAAGACTTCGCATTCGCTCTCGCTTAAGTAGGGCGCGCTCGTCTCAGGGGATCCTGACCTGAGAGCCGAGTGTTATAACCTGGATGTAGGGAAGCGGTATTTCTCGAACCGCTTTTCGAACCCGCCTTTCGGCGGAGAGATCGTGAACGCGCGTTTTGCTCGCTTTCATAACGCGTTCGCTAAACTACAAAGCCTGCTAGCGTCGTAGACTCGTCTGACGCACATCGATTGCACCGGGGTTCGATTCCCCGCATTTCCACCGAAACCAAAAACCGCCTTGAGCGGTTTTTGAGTTGAGGGGGAAGATGAGCAACATCCCTGCGGATGTTGCGTCGGGGAATCGAAAAGGTTGAGCATGTCGCAGCGAGTCCGTAGCGTAGCGGAGGACGAAGCGAGACGCGAAACCTGTACCGAAGCTGTAAGCTTCGATTCCCCGCATTTCCACAACACCCAACATGACCCGCGATGACGCAGGTTATTTTTGTTATATATGAATTGATATAGGCGATCAGAATATCGTCGTAGATGCTAAGCTTGCAGAAATCCTTGACTTTTACCTATTATTAGGGTATCTTTTTATCGGATATCAGTTGTATTAACACAAAACCAAAGACAGTAAACCAAGAAAGGGATCGATAACCATGAGCGCAAAACTTGTAGGTAACGGGTATGACAAAGGAGTGTATATCTTTGTCGGATTAGATGAATTAGGACAATTCTCATCATGGCTTGCCGTAGATGGGATAGTGAGGCTCAATGCGGGCGGCTATTCACCTCACGAACAAGCGGGATTGATCGTCGACGTGATGATGAGTCTCGAATCCAACGGCAACTATCGTATTGCCAACGGTTGCACTATCCGACAAAACAGCGTGTCAGGATGCCTGAAAGTCGTCGATGATCGTTTCGCTCGTTTCGCGAATACGTTGCAGGATCGGCTGAAGGGCATCTGCGGTTCCGATAAGGCTCCCTCACGACGGCGTAATGGTACGGAAGTGACGGAAAGATCACAGCCTAGCCCTGATGCACCGTTTGCATCCCCACTGACCAGCCGCACCCATGCATTGTGGGACGGTATCCAACGATGACACAGTGACCTGCCCAACGAAAGGATGCGTTATGGAACTCAATTGGCAGAATATAGCCATCGGCGCCGTAGGCGCCCTATCGCTCTGGTGGGTCATCCACCGGATCCGTCGGACATTTGAAGATCGGTGTCCCCAATGCGGGTGTCTTCGTCAGAAGGTCACGTACTATATGGAGCCGGGCGATGCGCCCAAAGTCCACAATCGGCCGATCAAATTGAGAAGCCGGATCGGAGATGTCATCGCAGGTCTCTGTATGACCATGTACGGGGAATATTACCTCGTCTACAAATTCATCGAATGCAAGGCGAATCCGACCCACGTGCGTCATGTCCCCAAGGATCGCTTTGTCTCTCAGATGGCGCTGTGGCTCAAACGCCACCTCAAACCATGGCAACTCTTGAGGTCGCCGAAGATCGACTACCTCATGGAGATGACTGTCTGTAGACCGACTCGTGTAGCCGTAAGTCTAGCCAGACGTCGGACGCTCCATATGCTGGATCGTCGCGACGAATGCAGAGATTCCAACGAGTCGAAGTCGTGCGCTCTGACGCACGATTAGGTCGTACACTGAGCAGATTCTTTCAAACCCACCACAATAATGGTGGGTTTTTCTTTCTTTTATGGCTCTTTTCTGTATAATCAACGATATCCACTGCAATATACCCATCTTTATGGCAACTGCTTCACCCAAGAACAAGAATGAAGGTCGGTCGCGAGGGCGCAAGAAGGGAGGTGCTCCTGG
Source organism: uncultured Candidatus Saccharibacteria bacterium (assembly GCA_964543075.1). Classification (GTDB taxonomy): domain Bacteria; phylum Patescibacteriota; class Minisyncoccia; order Phycocordibacterales; family PALSA-1337; genus C7867-002. The sequence goes on from CAZIVT010000021.1 coordinate 7,005, forward strand.
TGGTTTCCCGCCGCGCATGAGCTTCCTCAACGCTATCCTCATCGGTCTCTTGGCACTCTTCCTGATTTCCGCGCTGTATACTCAGTTTGCCGAACAGCAGGCGCTCGGAGAGCCTGTACCTCTCTCGGAGATCGCTGTCGATATCCAGGCTGGATCTGTCACCAACCTTCTGGTTCGTGGAGAGGGGATCATCGCCACATATGCAAATGATACGGTCAAGACTGCCCGCAAGGAGTCCGATGCCTCTATCACAGAGAGTCTCACTCGTCTCGGCGTCTCTTCTGATCGATTGGCCTCGACCACCGTCACTATCGAGGCGCCAGGAGGTGTGCTGTATTGGCTCGGCGAATTGGCACCATTTCTGGCACCCATCCTTTTCCTCATATTCTTCGTATGGTTGATCTCGCGCCAAGTCAGAGGTGCGGGAGTACAAGCGCTCTCGTTCGGACAGTCGAAAGCGCGCATCACCGCCTATGATGACAAGAGGAACAAGATTACGTTCAAGGACGTCGCCGGTGCGCGTGAAGCAAAGCAGGAGCTCACTGAGATCGTCGATTTCCTCAAGAACCCCAAGAAATTCATCGAGATCGGCGCTGAGATCCCCAAAGGAGTCCTTCTCATGGGTGCTCCTGGCACCGGCAAGACGCTCCTCGCGCGCGCAGTCGCGGGAGAAGCAGGAGTGACCTTCTTTTCTATATCAGGATCGGAGTTCGTGGAGATGTTCGTCGGCGTCGGCGCTTCGCGCGTGCGCGATCTCTTCAAGATGGCCAAGGAAGCCGCGCCTGCCATCGTCTTCGTCGATGAGATCGACGCGGTCGGACGCGCGCGCGGCGTAGGTCTCGGTGGAGGCAATGACGAGCGCGAGCAGACCCTCAATCAGATCCTGGTCGAGATGGACGGGTTCGAACCCAACGAGAAGGTTATCGTCATGGCCGCGACCAACAGGCCTGACGTTCTCGATCCGGCCTTGCTTCGCCCGGGCAGATTTGATAGGCGAGTGGTGATAGACCTGCATGACAGGAATGACAGAGAGGAGATCCTCGGTATCCATGCCTCTAGGAAGCAGTTGGCCGAAGATGTCGCTATCCGTGTCATCGCTGAGCGTACGCCGGGATTTTCCGGCGCGGATCTTGCCTCATTGGTCAACGAAGCCGCTATTCTGGCCGCGCGGGAAGATCGCACCAAGATCGGCCAGTTCGACCTCATACGGTCGATCGAGAAGGTCATGCTCGGTCCTGAGCGTCGTAGTCACGTGCTCACCACCAAGGAAAAGGAGATCACCGCGTATCATGAGGCGGGTCATGCCATCGTGGCGTCCGTCTTGCCACATGCTGACCCAGTCCACAAGATATCCATCATATCTCGCGGTCGTGCGGCAGGGTATACGCTCAAGTTGCCCCTCGAAGACCGCAAGCTCCAATCTCGTCGTGAGTTCCTCGACGACATCGCCGTGTCGCTCGGAGGGTATGTCGCCGAGCGCATGATCTTCTCTGATTTCACGACCGGAGCATCCAATGACCTTCAGGTCTCGACCGCGCTCGCGAGGAGCATGGTGACGCGTTACGGTATGTCTGATAAGATAGGCCCAGTCGCCCTCGAGAGCTCAGGGGGCAAGGTATTCCATGGTCAGGAGATAGTCGAGCACGAGTATTCGGAACGGGTCGCCGCAGAGATCGATGCTGAGGTCTCTCGTATCATGACTGAGGCGCGCAGCATCGCCGAGAAGGTCCTCACTGACCACCGCCTTGCTTTCGAGACAGTCTCCAAGCGGCTCATCGAGACAGAGACCATCGAGCGTGAAGAATACGAGCATCTCATCTCATCACATGGCATCGTCCTCAAGAAGAAAGAGGGAGTATAATCCGGACAAAGGAGCACAGAGCTTATCTGCTGGAGCGAGGACAAAGACAATGTGGGCGTGTAGCTCAGTTGGTTAGAGCACAGAGCTTATACCTCTGCGGTCCCTGGTTCGAATCCAGGCACGCCCACATTGTCTTGGTCCGAGCGATCAGTAGAAACGAAGTGTACCTCTGGGGTCCTTGGTTCGAATCCAAGAGGGCGGACAGATATTTGCACAAGGTGCGAGCGTAGAGTCGATATGGAAATATGCCCCTGGGGGGCTCTTGGTGCGAATCGGTGGGAGTGGTATGATAGGATATATATGGCTATAGGTGCCAAGATGATCCTGTCGCGTTTCGTGCTGGCGGTTCTGCTCACCGTAGTTTTTGTGTCATTCTCATATATACCATCAGTTTTTGCGTCATTTGAGCACCGCGACCACTATCCAGATGCAGTCTCGCCATCTACGCCGAGACATTTCAAGGTCAATGTAGGCGACCGCGACGCCGATGGTCGAGTCGTCATGAAGTTTTCATGGTCTCCTGCGCGCGATGGTAGGAGGGGTACGGGAGTTGATTCGTATCTTGTCTACACACGGTCAGACGATTTCTCGTTTGATCCGACTCCACATGTCGTGATAGGCACCCGATTGAAGCAGGAGTTCTTTTTCGAGGGAGCAACCCTTTGTTTTTCCGTAGCCGCACATGATCGCGCGGGCAATGTCTCGTTGCCGAGCCGCGAACAATGTGTCGAGTTGTGAACATCATATTCATCACCCATCATCTACCATGAAACGTGCATTCACCCTCATCGAGCTCCTCATCGTGATCTCCATCATATCGATGTTATCGAGCATCGTCATCGCCACGACGACATCTGCGCAGGCCAAGGGACGTGATGCCAAGAGGGTCCAGCAGATACGTCAGATCGACCTCGCCACCCGCCTCTATATCGACACTCTGGGACATGCACCCCTTGCTGATATGGGGTGCGGTGTGTCATCTGGTCCGGTGAGCGAGGAAGATGCTCGTGATTGCATGTTTTCTTCGTCAGATTCCTCGTGGTCAACCTTCGCAACGGCATTGGTGACAGCTGGTGTCATCTCGGAAGTTCCGGTCGATCCATGTGGTTCGCAGTGTGATTCGTTGTCAGGATATGATGTCGGCTATACATATATAGCACCCCTGGCTATGCAATACTTTTGTCTCGATGAAGGTACCGGTTGCGTAGCGACTGATGAGTCCTACCAGCTCTATGCTCCGCTCGAGCAAGTAGACCTGGTCGCGGGCAATGAGGGCAATTCATCGAGCGGCTATTATTCGCTGTCGGTTCCTGGAAGCGATATAACGCCGCCAAGCGTCCCTCAAAATTTCCAACTCATAGCTACGCCGCAAGGTGAAAGTACATATCTACAGTTCTCATGGGACACCTCGACTGATACGGGAGGATCTGGATTGGCAGGTTATAATATCTACAATAGTCTCATACCGGGGAGTCCTCATGGGGTCACCACTAACTCATTTGAGCAGACGCTCTATTTCACTGATGGCCAAATATGTTTTTGGGTGACCGCGTATGATGGAGCGTCCAATGCTTCCAGTGCGAGTGTACAACAGTGTTACGATTTCTAGCCATATTCATCTTCATGAGCTATGAATAAAAAAGCATTCACCCTTGTCGAGCTCCTCATCGTGATCTCCATCATATCGATGTTGGGTAGCATCATCATCGCCACGACGACGTCTGTGCAGGCCAAGGGACGTGATGCCAAGAGGGTCCAGCAGATACGTCAGATCGACCTCGCCACCCGCCTCTATATCGACACTCTGGGATATGCTCCGTTGGCTACGGGAGGATCGATCGATTGTCGACCAGTAGATGATCCATCATCGATCACAGAGGGAGAGGCGTTAGCTTGTGTAGCGCGTTCGACTGCGGTACAGGGAACATTCCAATCTGACGCCTGGGAAGCATTCGGGACAAGCCTCGTCTCTGCTGGATTGATATCATATCTCCCATCCGATCCATGTGGATCACAATGTGACTCATTGTCTGATTATGATATCGGCTATACATACGTCGCTCCGCTCGCGATGCAGTACTATTGCTATTTGGGAGGGGGGTCCTGCTATGTAACCGACGAATCCTATCAGCTCTATGCGCCGCTCGAACAGAGCGATATCCCGACAGGCAACGACACGGGATCTGAACCGTATTATCCTGAAGCAGAGGACAAAAATGTTCCCTCGGGACCGTCGATCAGTGCGCCGACCAATCTAGACGTGACATTCCTCTACGAAGGAGAGCCCAATACCTACCAAGCCACGGACGCTGCTTTCTCGTGGGATCCGTCTATCACTACATATGAAGGCGCATCTATACGGTTCTATTACATCTACAAATATGACGATGGGACGTATTCCCTGAAATCCAAACTTCCTCCGGTTCCTTCAGTCACAAATACGCTCTATTATTGGGCGGGAGTATACGGGTTCGAGGTTGATGGTTCGTGTTGGACGATCACCGCAGAAGATACAGTCGGCAATATCTCCGACTATGCGACTCCGCGATGTTCAGCCCAGGGAGAATGGCCAGAGCCACATTTCGATGGAGTATGGTACTGGTAATGTACGTTATGAGTCGATTCGCTCTTCATTCAAAGTGATGTGCTGACGATCCCTCGTGTACCCGCTTCCATAGAAGCGGGTATTTCGTATAGGCAGGGTCATCCGCTATGATTGTCGCCGCCTCCGTCCGCGCGGCCTCGACCATCTTGATGTTCTTGAGCGCTTCCATGGCGACATCGGATATTCCCCACTGGCGCGATCCGGAGAGCTCGCCAGGTCCACGCTGGGCGAGATCGAGTTCGGCGAGTTCGAAGCCGTTGCGCGCGGTCTGTAGAGCCTTGAGTCGATCGAGTGACTTGGCAGACATGGTCTCGGGGTATACGTAGCAGTATGCCTGGTGAGTGCTTCTCATGACGCGCCCGCGGAGCTGGTGGAGCTGGGCGAGGCCAAAACGCTCCGCTCCCTCGATGATGATCATGGTCGCGTTGGGGACGTTGACACCGACCTCCACGACCGATGTGGCACAGAGCACCGCTATCTCGCCGGTAGAGAATCGTCGCATCGTCTCGTCTTTTTCTTTGGGACTCATCTTGCCATGTAGGACCCCGATCTCGTAGTCGGGAAATACCGATCGTTTGAGCCGTTTGGCTTCCTCCTTGACCGATTTTGCTATGATCGCCGCTTCCATGTCCGGATCTGGTTCATCGATGCGTGGACAGATGACATAGAGCTGTCTGCCTGCGGCCAGTTCGAGGCGTATCTTGGCGTATGTTTCCTCGCGCTTGTCCGGCGTGACGAGCTCTGTCATGATCGGCTTGCGTCCTTGGGGAGATTGATCGAGCACAGTGAGATCGAGGTCTCCGTAGAGGGTCAGAGCGAGCGTCCGAGGGATGGGTGTCGCGGTCATAGAGAGGAGGTGTGGGACAGGGGGTCGCGCCTGTGAGGAGGGAGCGACACCTGCCTTCGTAGACGTCCCACGCATATTCCTCCGTTGTCCTCCGGATAGTATTCCTGCCGTCGAATCCTGCTCCTGCCCGCGCTGTACGAGTCGCTTCCGTTGGCCGATGCCGAACCGGTGCTGTTCGTCGATGATGGCATAGGCGAGCCGCTTGAATCTGACGGATTTCTGGATGAGAGCCTGTGTCCCGATGACTGCCGCGATCGATCCATCGGCAACCCATGTGAGGAGCTGTGAGCGAGATATATCTGTCCACGACTTGGGATTGACTTTGGAGGGGAAGACGCGGCAACCGGATCCAGTGATGAGGGCGATCCGTATAGGCATATAGGAGAAATACTGGATGAACGATTCGAAATGCTGTGTCGCCAGTATCTCTGTTGGGCACATATAGGCGATCTGCATACGCGCCGCCATGACAGGGTACGCTGTCGCCGCCGCGACGGCAGTCTTGCCTGATCCGACGTCTCCCTCGAGGAGCCGTGCCATCGGACGCTCACGCGACATGTCAGCGATGATGCTGTCTATGGCGCGGTTCTGCGCCTCGGTCGCCTGGAAGGGAAAGCGGCTGATGAACTCCTGCACATGACCTGCATTGGCTTCGATCGCGAACGACGGATTCTGCTCATAGAGTTTGCGTGCTCGCTGTCGAGCGAGTTGGATCAGGAATATCTCCTGGAAAGAGAATCGCTTGCGAGCAGAGAGTGCATCATCACGTTTGTGCGGAGTATGCATCCAGATAAGGGCTGTCTTGATGCCGGGCAAACTGTACTTCTTGAGGATATCGGTTGGCAAGGGATCCTCGATGATATCGAGTAGGCCAGCTTTGAAGAGCTTTTGCAATGAATGATGCATCCAGAGAGAGGTGATGCCACGGGACTCGGGATAGACGGGATAGAGGGAATGCGGCTCTCCATCGGCGCCAAAGAGGGAATCGCCGACACCGATGGGCAGTTTGTCGACGACCTCAATCTTGGGATTCGAGAAGTATATCTTGCCGGCGACAGAGGGGAGATTTCCCTGGGACACGCCATCGGTCTCTGCTGAGGCCGTGGCGAGGACCCGGTCGCCTGCGCGACCTGCGTGATGTCCCTCGGAAGCTCCCTCTGTCGCCGTATTTCTCGTGACCCCACTCCTCCTCTGACTGACTTTGCCCTCGATGCGGACGAAGGCGCCTTCGGGGGTCATCTTGGCGATATAGGGCTGATTGAACCAGACACACTGGATGGAGCCGGTCTCATCCTCGACGGCGGCAGTGGCCATGGTCATGCGGGATTTAAACCCCTTGGATGCCTTGAGCCGGCTGATCTTGCCGTAGATGGTCGCGGTGTCTCCCTTGCGGAGCGAATCGATGCTCCGGGCTTCGGCGGTATCGCCGTATCTGACGGGGAAATGATAAAGCAGGTCTTCTAATGTGTGGATTCCCAGCCGTTTGAGGGCGTCTTTCTGTATCGGCGTGATACGGAACTGTTCGGCGACGGGGATATCGGGAGAGAGGGGCATGGGATAAGTTTACAGTTTACAGTGGAAAGTGGGAAGTTTATGGGGAATGCAAAAACCCAAATGATAAATGACAAAAACGATCAATGATTCATTCCGCCAAGGGTAGAGTCAAGACGCATCGATCGAGTAATCGTCGCGTTTCTGCGTCAGAAAACCCTCCTTCTTTAGATCATGCAGGTTTTTCTCGATATGCGCACGCGGGATGTCTTCTTTTTTGAAATGTTCAAAGATGTTTTGTGTTTGGCCCGGACCCCAAATTTCATACACCAATCTTGTATAATTAGCAGCACTAATC
>CAZIVT010000022.1:0-10482 GCA_964543075.1 uncultured Candidatus Saccharibacteria bacterium
ACCATTCATCAATGCTAAAATGATTTCGGTATCATTCTTGGATTGGAAAATACTCTAGCTCAGGTTGACCTTCGTCTGTGAATAACTTCGCCGTCTAGCCTTGCTTCAAAAGATCCTCAACCACGGCCTTTACGTCGCCTCCATCAGCCTTGCCGGAGAGTTCCTTCATGATCATACCGACGATCTTTCCGCCAGCCTTGGGATCGAGCCTGACGGAGGTGCGGAGTTCCTCGATAGTGCGAGATGCGGCGATCTTGATCTCCTCGCGTGACATCATTGTCGGCAGGAATGATTCCAGTATGATGAGCTCCGTGCGCTCCTTGTCCGCCAGGTCGGCACGGCCGCCTTTGTCGAATTGTTCGATCGAATCCTTGCGCTGTTTGGCACTGCGCCTGATCAACGCGAGCACCTTGTCATCTGGGAGTGACGCGTCAGATGATCTTGAGGAGATCATCTCATTGGTGATGAGCGCATTGAGTCCGCGCAAGACCTCCAGTCGGAGCGTGTCTTTGGCGCGCAGGGCGGTCTTGATGTCGTCTTTGATGGTCTGATGGAGCATGGTGATACGTTTACAATTTACAATATCCTTAAACTATTTATCTAGCTTCTTCATGTATGTGGGCAGGTCAGCCAGCGGCACGATCTCCTGAGCGTATGTGTCAGAATGTCGCACGATGGCAGTACGCTCGACGGCCTCCTTCTTGCCGATGACGATCGTATAGGGCGCATGGTGCTTCTCCACGCTCGAGACCTGCGCTCCGAGGCGGTCGCGGGCGAGCGAAAGATTGAGGGGTATCTTGGCCTGGCGGAGGCTTTCGATGACGCAGAGAGAGAGGAGTTTTGCTTCGAGGCAGAGTTGCATGAAAGACGCGATCGGACGTCTGAAGGTTTTGACCGGACGACGGAGCCGTTCGTTGGTAGACGGTATGACCAGCGATATTCCGATACCGTGGATGTCGCGCTTGAGCCCGATCCGTTTGGCTAGACCGTTGTAGCGGACGCCGACAGCCAGGATCTTTTGCTTCTTGGTCTTGCCGGAGTCGGGATCGGATGTATCCACGATAGTGAAGATAGTCTCCGTGCAGTAGGCACGATTGCCGATGAGGCTGTTGTTGATGGTGTAGGGTATATCCAGTGCTTCCAAGTACTCGAGCACTTCCTCGAGGTGACGTCTGCTGGTCTCAGACAAGAAATCCATGGATCGTGGCGCCTGCTCATTGAGCGTGATCGCCGCTGGTTCACGCGAAGCGAGCAGTGCGAAGACGTCACGCTTCATCAGTTGGCGGCATTCGGCTGACATGTCATTGGCATGTTTGCGATAGTAGGAAGTGAGCTCACGTGAGAACCGCGCGAGCGCATCGCGATCTCCGATCGAATTGATCTCGACCATGACATGTTCATAGCCCTCTTCGGCCAGCATCACTCGAGCTGTCTGTATGAGCGTTGCTTCAGCTATGCTTCCCGATCCTCCGACGATCTCGAGGTCTGCATATCGGTGACAGCCTGATTTCTTGATAGCTCCACGGCTCGGATCCTTGAAATAGATCATCACAGGTTGAGGCAACGCCTGCATGTCTGTTGTCTGGTACATGCGTAGGAGAGCGATCTTCTCCTCGACATGGAGAGGAAGCTTGCCGTGGCGATCCGTCTCGTCGTCGATGGTATCCGTGTCCAAGATATCCTTGGCGGCGGAGACGTCGGCCTTATCGATGGGAGGGCTCTTCATCGGGATGAATCCATAGTAGACAGCAATCTCGCCGATCTTGTCGAGATGTTCGTACGAGATAGATTTCTCTCGAGTCCGTGAAGTGGGCTTCTTCTTGGGCGATGGCATGGTGATGTGGAGTATTAGGGTGTCTCTACGAGATGCTCCGCTCCGGGCAAGATGCTGATGGTGGTCACAGGGAAGAGGCGGACGATAGGGCGTCCGACGATGAAATGTTCGTCTAGGGGTCCCCAGACGCGCGAGTCTGAGCTCTGGAGCCGATTGTCTCCCATGACGAAATACTGGTCGTCATCGAGAGTCTCCTGTGCGAATGTGTCGAATGACATATGCGATCCTGTGATGTATGACTCATCGAGAGAGAATCCTTCAGGGTGTTCGGTGGAAGATATGGTCACGATGCCTTTGGTGATGGATATGGTCTCTCCGGGCAAGCCGATGATGCGCTTGATGTAGTAGATGTCGGGATTGTTGGGATATTCGAAGACGATGATGTCTCCTCGCTGAGGCTTCTCGAATCGATAGGTCAGGCGATCAACGACTAGGAATTGTCCGGTCGAGAACGTGGGGTCCATCGAAGCGCCATTGACGATGAATGGTTCGGCGATGAAGAATCTGACAGGCAAGGCGATGATGAGCGCGACGACGATGACCTGGATCCATTCTTTGATCCCTGCCCATATACCACCCTGATCATGAGAAGGATCTGATGGAGACAGTGTCGATCCCCCTGGACGGCCGCCGTATTGAGGGAAGAGGCTGTTCTTGTCGATAGGCTCCATAGGTGGGGGTATTATACTATAGGAATTACAAACTACAAAGGAGACGGGTGAGAACCCCCGGTGCGCTTCAGAGTGGAATTCAAGATGTGCAGTTTGTAATGTAGTTCGTCTTTGCTATACTTCATCCCATGTCATACGTCATCGTCGGTCTTGGTAATCCAGGAGAGGGGTACGAGAACACGCGTCACAACGCGGGTCGCATCATTCTGGATTTTATCCGCAAAGAATTTTCCAAAGACGAGTTCGAGGTCGACAAGAAGCTCAATGCGCTCGTCGCGGAAGCGAAGATAGGCAAGGAGAAGGTCAAACTCGTCACTCCGGAGACGTTCATGAATAATTCCGGCAAAGCCGTTGCTCCGCTCGTCAAGACTAAGAAGAACGCCAAGCTTAAGCTGACGACCGCGGACGACCTGCTCGTCATCTACGACGATTTCCAATTGCCGCTTGGTCGCATGAAGATCTCGTACAACAAAAGCTCCGGCGGGCACAATGGCCTGGAGTCGATCATCAAGTCGATCAAGACGGAGGCCTTCCCGCGCCTCCGCATCGGCACAGCGCCCGCCGACGCCAAAGGCAACGCCAAGATCCCGCATGGTGACGACAAGATAGAGAAATTCATCCTCGGAAAATTCAAAGACGAGGAATCGAAGACGCTCAAGAAGATGGCCAAGAAGGCGATCGAGGGCGTGGAAGTATGGGTCAAGGAGGGTAGGGAACGGGCGACGAACGTGGTGAATACGGGGTAGAGTCAGCACTTGACTTATAGCATTTCGGCAGTATTCTCAGCACAGAAGTGTATGAGAAAAACTATTACGGCCGAACAATTTATATCCTTGGTGCGCCAAGGCGACTGTCGATTCCAGGATGTTGATATCATCGGCGTCGTCGATTTTGGGAACATGGAGATCGAGTGGATGTATCTTGATCATGTCAGATTTAATGATGACGTCATTGGATCTTTGACTGTGGCCGAGATTTCCATCCATTCCGATATGTGCGTCTATGTTGCTTACAATGGGACGGCGTATGCCGCGCTCACATATGCAGGGAGCCTTCTCAAGGAGTTGAATAATTAATTCCAACGGGACAAACACAAAACCCCCGACCGCAATGGTCGGGGGTTCCTTTGCGTCTTTATTTCGTCCCCGTATACGCCAGCGCCATCTTCTGATCCTTGGGATCGAAGAGGGCGATCTTGAACGGATAGGTCTTGCCGAGCTCGAGCGCCTTGCGGAGCTTCTCGTCGGAACCGAACTCGGAGACGTGCACCAGGCCGGCCACGCCTTCCTCGATCGAGGCCAGCGCGCCATGCTTGTTGAACTTGATGATGACGCCGGTGACCGCCATGTCCTTCTTGTATTTCTTGCCGGCTTCGAGCCACGGATTGGGCTTCATCTGCTTGAGCGAGAGGGAGATCTTTCCGTCCTTGACCTCGATGACCTTGGCGGTGACCTTCTGGCCTACTTTGACGAAGTTGCGCGGGTCGTCCACCAGGCCCCAGTCGATCTCGGAGATATGGATGAGCCCTTCGAGATTCTCCTCAACCTTGACGAAGACACCGAAATCTACGACACCAGTGACGGATCCTTCGATCTCATCACCAATCTCGTACTTGCTGACGGCCTTCTCCTTTTCCTTGGTCTCCTGGCCTTTCTCTGAGAAGATGAGCTTGCCTTCCTTGGGATCAGCGGTGATTATAGCGACCTGCAGACGGGTACCGACGAGCTTCTTGAGCTCCTCGAGGATCTTGTCCTTGTCGCCGTCGGCGACCTTGGGATAATGCTCGGCCTTGAGTTGGGACGCCGGCAGGAAGCCGGCGATACCTTGCCACTCGATCATCAGGCCGCCCTTGTTGGCTTCTTTGACAGGTAGGTCGAGCACCTTGCGCTCCTTGATCGCTATCTCTGCTTCGCTCCAGATGAGCGCCTGGCGGGCCTCCTTGAGGGAGAGCTCGTAGTAGCCCTCGTCATGCGCGTCGTCGACGATCTTGGCGGCGATAGAGTCGCCGATGTTGATCTTCTTGATGACGTCGCGGGCGATGATGAACTCGCGTCCATAGATGATGCCGGTTCCGAACGGCGCGAGGTCGACGTACACAGACGACTTCTCGATGGCGATGACGGGGCCCTCGACGAGGTCTCCGATCATCGGAGGGGATTTCATAGATGCCACGAGGCCGCCCATGGCGCTTGCCTTCTGAGCGTCAGTGAGGATCATGTCGTCTTTTTTGGAGTCTTTTTTCTCTGTGGTCTCTGCTGTGTCTGTGGCTTCCACAGCCGTTCCGATCTTGTCTACGTTAGTAGTCTCTTTTTGTGTGAACATGTGATACGGTCGCGCTCCGCTTTTTACATTGATAATGCTTCGGTGCCAGACGATATCTGGTCTCACAGAAGGTGTCCGCCTTCGCCCCTCGCGATGCTCGGGGCTACGGCGTGACGATGCGGGATGACGCGAGATGGGTAATGTACGGGCTTACGAACAGTACAGATAGTGATACTACAGTATCATTGTAGTTTTGTCGAGGTGGGTGATGGATCATAACGTTAATCAGCACCACCTACGCACACATCCCATCGTCATGATGTTTTCATGTACATTTGATGAGATATGTGTTTTGATATCTCGGCCTTTTAAGCCACGGTTTGACAAACTATGCCACAAGTCAAAAGTGAAAAGTGCTTATAAGATTTTTGGGGCAGAGATGTGTATCACTTGGGCTATGTGGGCGACATAGACTTATTTGCGGAGCTCTTTTTATTTGCCTTTCCGTATGCTAAATTACCCCTACCTATGATCATCACCTACCTCGGTAGCCACTTCGTCAAAGTCCAGTTCGGCGACACCGTGCTGGCCTTCAATCCCGTCTCCAAGGACTCATCTCTCAAGTCTGCTAAGTTCGGTGCCGATATCGTGCTCACGAGCGTCAATCACGAGGATATGAACGGCGTCGATCAGGTCACGTTCGGCGACAAGAAGCCCTTCGCCATATCCGGTCCCGGCGAATACGAAGTGGGGGGCGTCTTCATCAAGGGATTTGCCTCGACGTCCGGCTATGATAGCGAGGATCGCATCAATACTATATATACGGTGACTCTGGAGGGTATGAACATCTGTTTCCTCGGCGCGGTCAACACGACCGATCTCCCCAAAGAGGCCGATGAAGGCATCGAAGATGTGGACATCCTCTTTGTTCCTATAGGTGGGGCAGGCGCGCTCGATCCGGTTCAGGCATACAAAATGGCAGTCTCCATGGAGACGAAGATCATCATTCCTATCGGCCATGATGGCGGCGACGCGCTCAAAAAGTTTCTCAAAGAGGCCGGCGAGAGCCCCAAGGCCGAGCCCAAGCTCACGCTCAAGAAGAAGGATCTCGAAGGCAAAGAGGCGGATGTGGTCGTTCTCGAGCAGTCACCGAATAGCTGACCAGTCTAATAGTCAAATAGTACCCAGTTGAATAGTCTCTGCTTCCGAACGGATCGGTAAAGGCTATTCGACTAGGCACTATTGAACTAGTTGACTATTTCGCTATAGAATATGGGTACCTCTATGTCTATTCAAACCCGTCTCGAAGGATTGCGCGCCAAGCCGGAGCGTGTCCGCACACGGATCGCTTTCTGGTCGTCGTTCGGCATCACGGCCGTCATCTTCATGTTTTGGTTGGCATCATTCACCTCTATCGGCACGCCGGCCTCGGGTGCCATCGCATCGGCAGTCGACAAAGCCGGCGCTCCCGCGCAATCGCTCCTCGCGTCGGTTGGCGACTTTTTCCTCGATATCAAGGATCTCTTCTTGGGCCCCAAGAAGATCGAATATGCCGAAGTCGAGGTCACGGCGGGGGAGAGGTGATTGGCTGTGGTCTTGATTTTGCTAAAATGTAGTCACCATATTCCGCGGCCATTGGGGTTGCTCCCAAGATGGTAGTATCGGCTAAAGCTGGTGGTGGATATATCAAGGACTTCTTCGGGAGTCCTTGTGCTTTTATGCTCGCGTCTCCTTGTTTTTAAATGCCACCCGAGGCGCGCCCTCGGACACGAAAAAACCGCACCGAGGGATCCGGAGATCCCAGGGTACGGGTGAAAGAGCTGTCATCGTGACATGGTCACGGTAGTCGCTGTATTTGTATCGCTCGAGTAGATCCCAAAGTAGAGGTTCATCCCTTTCCAGTAGGTGATGAACGCTCCGTTGGAACTGGATAGGAACGTCTCTCCTGTCAACGGATGATCGAAGCGAATACCGTCGAGATGGTAGAGTCGACCATCTATGTCGTAGAAGATGGCTTGCTCGCCCAGTTTCGATATGGCGATCGGTTGCCACACCCTTCGATTGATCTCATTTTCCAATGAACGGACGCTTATCGGACGCCCTGCGAAGAGGTGTTTCGATCTTTCCCATCCTTCATGATGCGCTCGTTTCAATACCCAGTCAGTGAAGAGGCAGAATATCAAAAGAGCAATCAGCGAAGTCATTGAAGTCATTAGTTTGACAGTATTGGGCCATTTTAAACATCCAGTAAAAACTATGATGATTGTCGCGAATAAGAATGATCCTATAAAGAATAGGTCGCTACTAGTTAGCACAGTACTTGATATTCCGAGTTTTATCCGGGATGTCCGACTGATCTAGCCGGACGAACTCGCGACCCCCTTTCTATGGGCCGATGAACCCGTCGAGCTGTCGAAGTGCTCATAGTTGACTAGTCAAATGCTCGCACAAATACTGACTTGTGTCAAGCTGACTTCATCCCTCATTTCTGCTATAATGTCCTCATCTAAGAGAGTGATCTCTCGTTTATTTTATGGCCAAAAAGAGCGACAAACACGACAAAGACCAGGCCGCTGAAACCCCGTCATCCGATGGCGTCCATACCGGCATCATCACGCGCAGTATCACCACCGAGATGCGCGAGTCGTTCCTCGACTACGCCATGTCCGTCATCACAGACCGCGCGCTCCCTGATGTGCGCGACGGTCTCAAGCCCGTACATCGTCGTCTCCTCTACGCCATGCATGAGAACGGCCTGACATTCCAGGCAAAATTCCGCAAGTCTGCCGTGCCAGTCTCCGACGCCATGGGAAGCTATCATCCTCACGGCGACGCCGCTATATATGAGTCGCTCGTCAAGATGGCCCAACCATTCACCATGCGCTATCCGCTCGTCCAGGGGCAAGGCAATTTCGGTACCATCGACGGCGATCCGGCCGCGGCCATGCGCTACACCGAAGCCAAGATGGCAAAGCTCGCGGCTGAGCTTCTGCGCGACATCGGCAAGAACACCGTCGACTTCCGTCCCAACTATGACGGCACCAAGAAGGAGCCTTCGGTGCTTCCTACAGCTGTCCCCAACCTCCTGCTCAACGGTACGCTCGGCATTGCCGTCGGTATGGCCAGCAATATCGCTCCGCACAACCTGCGCGAGGTCATCGATGCGGCCACCCATCTCGTTGACAACGAAGACGCCAGCACCGAGGACTTGCTCGGCTTCATCAAGGGGCCTGATTTTCCGCTTGGCGCTATCATATATGGCGAAAAGGACATGCATCATGCCTACGCCACCGGTCGGGGCAGTTTCACCGTGCGCGGCGAGGCGGAGATCGCCGAGGACAAGAAGGGCCAGTACCAGATCGTCATCACCTCCATCCCGTATCGCGTCAACAAGTCCGAGCTCATCATGAAGATCGCCGATCTCGTCCGCGAGAAGACCATCGAGGGGGTCAAGGCGCTCCGTGACGAGTCGACTCGGGATATCCGCGTAGTCATCGATCTCAAGCAAGGCTCATATCCCGAGAAGGTCCTCAATCTCCTCTACAAGCACACCCAGCTCGAAGAGGCGTTTCATATGAACATGGTTGCCCTCGTCGGGGGTGTGCCACATACGTTGTCGCTCAAGACCATCCTCGAGGAGTTCGTGGCGCACCGCATCGAGGTCATCCGCCGCCGTACGCAGTTTGACCTCGATGCCGCCCTGGCGCGCGAGCATATCCTCCTCGGACTCAAGAAGGCTCTCGATCATATTGACGAGATCATCTCGCTTATTCGCGCATCAAAGGACGTGGCCGAAGCCAAAGCTGGCCTCATGAAGAAATTCAAGTTCAGCGACCTCCAGGCGCAGGCTATCCTCGACATGCGTCTGCAGAAGCTGGCTGGCCTCGAGCGCAAGAAGGTTCTCGACGAGCTCAAAGAGGTCCAGGCACTCATTGAGGAACTCAAGAGCATCCTCGGCTCCGAGAAGAAAGTCCGCGGCATCATCAAGACCGAGCTGGCCGAGATCAGGGAGAAGTACGGCGATGATCGCCGCACCAAGATCGTCAAGCATGGCGTCAAAGAATTCAATCCCGAGGATCTGATCGCTGATGAAGAGTCCGTGCTCGTCCTCACCCAGGGCGGCTACGTCAAGCGCACCGATCCATCCGAATATCGCAAGCAGAAGCGCGGCGGTGTCGGTGTGGTGGATCTCGATACCAAGGAGGAGGATTTCATCTCGCATCTGGTCTTCGCTACGACGCACAACGACCTTCTCTTCTTCACCGACAAGGGCAAGGCCTATCAGATCAAGATGTACGACATCCCCGAGGGCAAGCGCGCTACGAGAGGCAAGTCGATCATGAATTTCCTCTCGCTCTCCGACGGGGAGAAGGTCACGTCCGTGCTGGCTATGCCCAAGAGCAAGAAGGAAGCCGAGGGTCTCTCGCTCATGATGGTCACCAAGAACGGCACCGGCAAGAAGACTGCCGCTTCGCAGTTCAAGGATGTCCGTCGCTCGGGTCTGATCGCTATCACGCTCGATGCGGGCGACGAGCTCATCTCCGTCAATTTCATTTCCAAGAAGGACACCGTCATGATTGCCACCAAGGAGGGTCAGTCCATCCATTTTGAGGCGGAGGATATCCGCGAGATGGGTCGCAACGCCGCCGGCGTCCGCGCTATCAAGCTGGACAAGGACGACTATGTTATCTCTGCTGACGCCGTCTCTCCTGATGCCAAGAACCCCGCTCTCTTCGTCATGGGCGCCAACGGCTATGGCAAGAAGACCGAGCTCTCCGAATATAAGGTCCAGAATCGTGGCGGTTCCGGTATCCTGACTATGAATGTCACTAGCAAGACGGGTCCGCTCATCTCTGCCAAGGTCGTCACCGACGACGACACCGAGATCGTGGCAATGTCCAAGAAGTCCCAGGTCATTCGCGTCGACATCGCCGAGATCCCGACCCTCTCGCGTCCGACCCAGGGAGTGCGCGTCATGAAACTGCGCGATGGGGATTCGCTGGCGAGCTTGGTGTGTTTGTAAAATTGGAGAATTAAAAGGCGGGATTTAACGGTTGGTCTGCAAATAGAATACAAAAAACCGCAGCGCTCTCGGGGAGTGCTGCGGTGTGATCCTGAATGTATCAGAATCCGTGGTAATCAGCCGGTAACGCCTTGGCGAATCGGGTGCGGTTGAGCAAACCGGTATGTCCGTCGCGATGGACGAACGTGTATACTTCGACCTTCTCATTCTCCTGGATGTGCTCAGAGGTCGGGACATATACCATGTATCTCACCGTCTTGTCGCGCGACGCGTCGCTCATGCGAGCTATGCCGACCATCATCCCGTCGACGATCTGTCCGGCAGAGTTGGTCACATAGCGGAGTTCGGAGACGAATCCGTACTGCGCCTGATCGATGGCGACCGCGTCGATACTGTAATCGATCGGAACGGGATTTGGGAGGGATGTATATAGATGGTGATTTTCCATCTGTGTCATTTGTGCCTATGCCAGTAATGTCGCCAAAATCCCGATCACCATGATCGATACGATCCCGCCGCCGATGAATCTCAGTGTTTTCATAGTGCAATCTGCTTTCTATTCACCCACCACACACCACTATCCCCGATCTGCCACACAGCAGGAGGGAAGTGCTTATGAGGTGGAGGCAAGGTTTTTCTGTAGATTTACCTTTGAATCCGAACGCTTGTATGATTAAAAATCATGAAAACGT
>CAZIVT010000023.1:0-10293 GCA_964543075.1 uncultured Candidatus Saccharibacteria bacterium
TGAAGATGCCGGTTACCTGCAGCTAGACGAAAAGACCCTAGAAGCTTTACTGTAATTTTATATTGACCATACGTTTCGTATGCGTAGCGTAGACGGGAGACTTTGAAGTGTTCCTTTCGGGGAGCATGGAGTCGCCGATGAAACACCGTTCTTACGTGATGTATGTTCTAACCTCGGGATATAACCCCCGGGAGACAGTATATGATGGACAGTTTTAGTGGGGCGCTATCCTCCTAAACAGTAACGGAGGAGCCTATTAAGGTCAGCTAGGCGCGAATGGAAACCGTGCCGATAGTGTATGGGCACAAGCTGGCTTGACTGCGAGACGTACGTGTCGAGCAGATGCGAAAGCAGAGCCAAGTGAACCGACCGTTCGCATTAGATGCGGCGGAAGATTATCGGACAAAAGCTACTCTAGGGATAACAGGCTAGTTCCGCCTAAGAGTTCATATCGACGGCGGAGTTCGGCACCTCGATGTCGGCTCACCACATCCTGGGGGTGGAGAAGCTCCCAAAGGTTTGGCTGTTCGCCAATTAAAGTGGTACGCGAGCTGGGTTCAGACCGTGAAGCAACAAAACTCAAAATGCAAAACTCAAAATGCAAAACTTCAAACAATGATGTTGTGTAAAAGTTTTAATTTTTGAATTTTAAGTTTTGACTTTGTGATTTCACAGTCTGAATCCCGAGGTTGGATGAAAGCACTATGCACCACCATCCAATGTGACTTGTTCACGGCGGTCGCGAGAAGTAATTCTCGATGACACAGATGACTTATATCGGTGAAGCCCAGATCATAGGGATATGACTGTGGTAACACCTAGGGAAGTTGTAAATGTAAAATGTAGATATCAAAAATAAAAATGACATATCAAAATTTAAAAATTTTGCATTGTCATTTTACACTTTGATTTTTTAATTTTAAATTTGTATCGCCCGTAGAGACTACACGTCATCCGTCCTGCGAAGCTTTAGCGAAGCAGGACGATCATATAGTCCATTCCGCACAGCAATGTGCGAAAAGAAGCGTGAGACAGGTTGGTCTCCTATCTGCTGCAGGCGTTGATACTTGAGGGGAATTGACTCTAGTACGAGAGGACCGAGTTGAACAGACCTCTGGTCTACCTGCTGTCGTGCCAACGGCACCGCAGGGTAGCTATGTCTGGATCGGATAACCGCTGAAAGCATATAAGCGGGAAGCCGGCCCCAAGATGAGGTATCGTTGAGACCCGTGAGAGATGATCACGTTGATAGGCTTTAGGTGTACGCGCCGTAAGGCGTTGAGCCGAGAAGTACTAATCCGTCGATCTTACTAGGAACTCTGAATGTCGCTTGTATTAGTGCGCCATAGCCATGAATCTAGAAGATGAATGGCGACGGCGGCTATTACCACGCCATAGCTCCAAAGGAGCGACGGCGGGTGTTGCCTATACGTTGTTATCTTGAGATGTGAGACGGAGCATCATGCTCTCCGTTCTGGTGATTCGGCGCTATGGCAACACCCGTTCCCATTCCGAACACGGCAGTGAAACGTAGTTGCGGCGATGATAGTCCTACGGGGCGAAAGTAGCTTGTCGCCAGAACAGAGCGTGTGATGCTTCAGTGCGAGACCGAAGAAGGCGCCCTAGGGGCGCTTTTTGTCTGTATTATGTATATAGGGTGGTCTGAATGACTATACTCTAGCACTTTCCTGATTTATGTAGGATAATGAAAGCATATCGGCGCTATAACAGCCGTACAATTAACCTATCACCCATAAATACTATGGACCAAAATACCATCCCGACCCAGCAGGATCATTCACAGGCTGCGCCACAGTCAGTCACGGGTATGCCGCGAATCGAAGGACCAGTCGACCTGCTCAAAGGCGCATGGAAGCTCGTATCCGCGCACTGGCAGGTGCTCGCCGCTATCGCTGTCATCCCGTCAGTCGTCAATCTGGCAGGGATACTCGTGAGCGGGTCATCCTCAGCGTTTGGCAGTGTGACAGGCACGATCTTGGCAATCATCGGTAGCATCCTGTCGATAGCCATGATGCCTGCCGCGGTGGATGCAGTTCATCGTCTTTCGACCGGCTCAGGCCAGGGGATGACCGTCTGGGGGCAGTACCGTGTCGGGTTCGGCTGGTTCTGGTCGGTGGTCCTCATCATGATCATCGGGATCTTTGTGAGTATCGGATCGCTCGTGTTGTTCGTCATCCCCGTGATCATCATAGCTGTCTACACAGCGCTTTATTCGTATGTGCTGGTGATCGAGGGCAAAAAGGGCTTCGCGGCTTTCACTGAGAGCTATGCGCTCGTCCATGGCCGATGGTGGGCAGTCCTCGGACGCATCCTGTTTCTCGGCGTGATCATGGTCATCATCCAGATCATCCTCGGTCTCATCCTCGGTATCGCAGGCATCTCACAGTCCTCTGGAACAACAGAGAATCTGGTGACTGGACTGGCGAGTGTCGTCGTGTCTGCCGGTATCGTCCCTCTCGCGGTAGTGTATATCTATCGCATGTATCGTTCGCTCGCGTCGCTCCGTGGCGCTATAGAAGTCCCCGTGAAGGCATTCAAGAAGTGGCTTGCCGCGCTCATGGCGATAGGCGTAGTGGTATCGGTGCTCGCCGCGATCATCATCCCTACTGCCATCCTTGGCCTTATCAAGCAGGCTCGTATGGATCTCGAGTCGGCCCGCTCTGAAGGCCAGTTGGATCTCGGCGGTTTCGAGGAGGCGATGCAGAAAGCTTTACAGGAAGCCGCAGTGACATCTGACACACAATAATCATGTCTTCTTGGTCAAAGCGTCGCAGAACCCTATACGCCACTGTCATACTCATCCTCCTCGTCGGGGCGGTGCTGGTTCCTGCGTTTTTCATACTCTACGAGGCGCCCTCGTGTTCTGATGGCATACAGAACGGCAAAGAACAGGGCATAGATTGTGGTGGGTCGTGTCAGCGTCTCTGCGCGAGCTCCTTCCTCGCCCCGTCTCTCGCATGGACGCGCTTCGAGGAGGTCGCGCCAGGTCTCTACAATGTCGCCGCCTATATAGTCAATCCAAATCCTGACGCTGAAGCCGTCGATGTGCCGTATCGCATGACGCTGTATGACGACAGAGGCATCCCGATCGTCGATGTCGATGGTCAGGTGGTATTGCCGCCGCATCGCAACACGCTGGCATTCAAAGGCGCCGTCTCCGTAGGCAAGCGCGTGCCGGCCAAGGCCCTGTTCCAGTTCACAGGCGCCCCTCAGTGGTATTCACGCCAGGATCCTCTCGCGGCCTTGATCATAGGAGACAAAGACTATTCCGAAGATGGATCAGGATCATCTCTGGTCGTCTCATTGCGCAATCCTGGAGTGCGTCCCATCGAAGGGGTCGCTGTCTACGTCATCCTCTATGATGCTCTAGACAATGCCATCGGATTCTCGAAGACGTATGTCGATGAGGTCCTGCCTCAGGGTACGGCTCTCGCCCCATTCACATGGCCCTCCATCAGGTCTGATGAGGTCATCTCTATCGAAGTCTTGCCGGTACTCGAGCGTCCATAGGAGACCCTCCGTGACGTCTTCTTGTCATGGCACAGGTGGAGGAGTACACTCTCTTGCATGGACTCTATCCCTGTCGGCTCATCGTCATATTCATTGTCATCGTCGACTGTCCGTCGAGGTATGGATTGGTGGCTTTTTGGCGCAAGTCTGCCTATCGTCTTTGCTGGCCTGATGACGATGTATTCGTTCACGGGCGACAACTCCTTTGCCAGCCACCAGCTGGTCTGGATACTCGTGGCACTCGCGGCATTCTTCGTCATCAGCCGTCTCGATGTCCGGTTCCTGCGTTCATCTCGGATCTCCATCGCGCTCTTCTCTACGTCAGCCGCACTCCTCGGAGGATTGTTCCTCCTCGGCACAGTTTCCAATGGTGCGCGAAGCTGGTTCGATTTCGGCAGTTTCTCATTCCAGCCATCTGATCTCGCAAAATTGGCTACTATCATTATCCTGGCGAAATACTTCTCACGGAGGCATATCGAGATCGCCAATATCCGTCATATCATCATATCTGGCCTTTACGCGTTTGTACTCTTCTCGCTCGTCTTGGCTAGCCCTGACCTCGGGTCGGCTATGATCATATTCTTTATCTGGCTTGGCATGGTCATGCTCTCGGGTATATCCAAGAAGCATCTGTTCGCCATGATCGGTATCGGCCTAGTAACATTCATCTTACTTTGGAATTTTGCCTTCAAGGAATATCAGAAGGACCGCATCAGATCATTTGTTGATCCCTTCGCTGATATACATGGAGCCGGCTACAACGCCTATCAGTCGACCGTGGCGGTCGGTTCAGGAGAACTTTGGGGCAAAGGTCTCGGCTATGGCACGCAGTCTCGTCTCAAATTCCTGCCAGAATATCAGACCGACTTCATATTTGCGGCTTTTGCTGAAGAATGGGGATTTGCCGGCGTAGTGATATTGCTTGGTCTCTACAGCATCATCGTGTGGCGCATCATCGTCAACGCGGTGCGGGGCGCGACGAACTTCGAGATACTATTTGGCGCGGGCGTGGCGATCTTCTTCATCGTGCATATCGCCGTCAATATCGGCATGAATATGCATCTCTTGCCGGTGACGGGGACGCCGCTCCCACTCATGAGCTATGGTGGTACGCATCTGCTGACCGAGTACATCGCGCTCGGTTTGCTCATGGCGATGCGCAGATATGCGCGTTCAGCACATCGCGATTCTGTGAACAATGAGTTTATCGGGCCTAAATGACAGTCAAATAGTTCAGTAGTCTAATAGTCCAATAGTCTCTGCTACGGGATGTAGTAGCAGAGACTATTGGACTAGGTACTGTTGGACTGGTATTCGACTATTGAACTTCCTTGTACAGCGCTTCTACTCTCTCTATCATCGTGTCTATGGCGAAGTTGGTCAGGATCCGCTCACGGAGCGCGGCGCCATGCGAACGGCGCTCGTCAGGGTGTTCGATCATGAATGAGATCGCATGAGCTAGTTCGCGGACATTGTGCGGTTGGACCAATACGCCTGATCGCATGTCTTCTACGATCTCGGGTATACCACCCACGGTGGTAGCGACTACAGGTAGAGATGCCGCACCTGCTTCGAGAATCACATAGGGCAGGCCCTCCTTTATCGATGGAAGCACAAAGATGGATAGTGCCTTGAGATATTCTGAAGCCTGTTCCATGTATCCTGTCATGAATATGCTCGACTGCAAACCTCTTTCCTTGATGAGCATAGAGAGAGAGGCGGCGTCTTGGCCGTCACCTATGATGATCAGGATCGCCTGTGGATGCTCATGTATGACTGTGGTCCATGCATTGATCAGGTAGTGCAGGCCTTTGTTGGGATGTAGCTCAGCGATAGTCCCGACGATAGGTCTCTTGCCGAGATCAGAGATGCTCATACCTATGGTCTTGGCGATATGCTGGCGCGCTCCATCTATGGAGACGAATACGGGCGGCTTGATCCCGAGCGGTACGAGCGAGAGGCGCCTCTTCGTGCCAGGGAAGAGGAGGGATTGGCTGTATTCGCGTTCTGATAGGAGTATGACGCGACTGCAGAGGAGCATAGTGACCCATGATGCCGCGATGATTCCGAGGCGCTGATGCAGGGGGCGAGATTCATTGAAAGCCCAACCATGCACGGTGTAGAGGATCTGGGGCGTTCGTGCCAATCTCCCAGCGATAGCTCCGAGGCCTGCCGCTTTGGGGCTATGCAAGTGGAGGACGTCGGGCTTGCGATGCCTGATGATAGACCAGATCTCCCTGAACGATCCAGCGTCTTTGCCAGGGGCTATGTCGCGACCGAGAGCAACTATCGAATGAGTATATATACCTGCCGCCTCGAGCTTGGAACGGAGCAGACCATCGCCGCCCAGAGCTACGGCCACGTCGTGTCCACGGTCTTTCATGGCTACTGCAAGGTCGAACACATGCCTCTGAGCACCTCCCCAGTTGGACTTGGTGATGACATACAGTATCTTCATGGCCTTAAGGTAGCACAATTTCTATCACCAAAAAAGCACCCGGAGGCCAGCCGTGACACTTGAAAAAGATAGAAAATCGTGGTAGCGTATCGTCTATGTCACCGCTCATATTCTCGCGCAAAATCATGCTTTTGGTCATAGGAGACATCGTCTCGTATGTCTTCTCGCTCATCCTGACCCTGACTATCCGCTATGGAGAAGTGCCAGACAGGGCACTCTTCATGAGCCATATTGGTTCATTCAGCATACTCTTCATCATATTCCTGTTGGTAGGTTTCAGCGCGGGCATATATGACAAACAGACAGGCCTGATTCGTGGACGTATACAAGGCTTACTTGTGCGCGTACAGGTCGTCAATTTTGTCATCGGCATCATCTTTTTCTATTTTGCGCCGGTTGCCATCGCTCCCAAAGCGAACCTGTTCATCTATTTCGCTATATCGACGAGTCTGATGCTCATCTGGCGCACGATCATGGCACCGGTGCTCAGCAGGACACGCAAGCAGTCGGCTGTTTTGGTAGGAATGGGAGACGATATCCAGGATCTCTATGATGAGGTGGGTTCTGGCGACTACGGTATCGCCTTCAAGGATCGCGTCGAGCCACACGGCTCCATCCAGGAGCTTGTGGCATCCATCGCTACCACGACTTGCGCGACGGAGTCGACAATCATCGTGGCTGATCTCAATAACCAGTCAATCCAAGCGGCCATGCCATTCCTCTACTCGATCATATTTTCGGGTGTTCTGGTCATAGATGCCGCCAAGCTCTATGAGTCTGTCTTCGACCGTATACCGCTCTCGATCGTCGGGGAGCGCTGGTTGGTGGAGCATTCGACGGCGGCCGTGGGGAGCAGGAGGACCTATGACGTGCTCAAGCGCCTGATGGATATCGTAGTGGCCGGAGCTGTAGGCCTGGTCTCACTGATCGTCTATCCGCTAGTCTATATAGCCATCAAGCTGGATGATGGTGGACGCGCATTCGTCACCCAGGAGCGTATCGGCAAGAATGGCAAGCTCATCCGTATGACCAAATTCCGTAGTATGACAGCTGATGACAGCGGCGCATACGGCGATAGTGGCGGCAAGACGACGCTCAAGGTCACGCGCGTCGGACGGTTGATACGCATGACGCGCATCGACGAGCTCCCTCAACTCTGGAGCGTGATCAAGGGCGATCAGTCGCTGATCGGTCCTCGTCCGGAATTGCCGGCACTGGCCGCGGTCTATGAGAAGGAGGTGCCGTACTACAACGCGCGACACCTGATCAAGCCGGGCCTCTCCGGCTGGGCACAGATCTACCATCGCGCCCATCCTCATCACGCGGTGGCCATCGACGACACATGTGACAAGCTCTCCTATGATCTCTACTATGTAAAGCATCGTTCGTTCGCGCTCGACATACGCATCGCACTACAGACGGCCAAGGCCATCCTCTCAAAGCAAGGGGTGTAGGTCTCGATATCGAGGTTGCATCTCGATATTGCGCAGATTGCATTCTCGCCCAAAATACCTATAATGGGTGACATGCTCAAATACCGCGCCCGGGCCGTACTTCTCCTCATCGTAGCCGCCGCCATCGGCTACTTCGTCTATGCGTCACAGCTTCCCGGGGGCTCCCGTCCGTTCCGTCTCGGCCTCGATCTCTCCGGCGGGTCTCACCTCGTCTATCAGGCCGATGTGTCCAAGATCGCCGAGGCAGACAGATCCGACTCGATGGCATCGCTTCGTGACGTGGTTGAGCGCCGCGTCAACCTCTTCGGCGTGTCAGAGCCGCTGGTCCAGACCGAACAGGGCGCCGCTCTCTCTTCGGCAGAAGGCGCATACAAGCTCATCGTAGAGCTTCCTGGCGTGACTGATGTCGACGAGGCCGCTCGCTCCATCGGCGCGACGCCGTCGCTCGAGTTCAAACTGCTGACCGCAGATGACGCGCAATCAACTCAGCAGAGGTATGAAGCGGCGACCAGCACCGAGGACATGTATGATGCGCAAGTCGCGCATCTCCTGCTCTTCAAAGATACCGGCCTGACCGGTAGTCTGGTCGGCAGGGCAGTGGTCGAGTTCGAGCAGACCGCCAATCAGCCGGTCGTCGGGCTCACGTTCACCGGAGAGGGCAAGGACCTCTTCTCGCAGATCACGCGCGACCATGTCGGCGACTATCTCGGTATCTTCCTGGATGGGGCACTCATACAACAGCCCGTCATCCGTGATCATATATCCAATGGCCAGGCCCAGATCAGTGGCGGATTCACACTCGATGAGGCCAAGACTCTGGTCCGCAATCTCAACTACGGTGCTCTGCCGGTACCCATCAAGCTTATTTCTACACAGACCATCGGTCCTTCACTCGGTCAGGCCGCGGTCGATGGGGGCATCAAGGCAGGCGTCGTCTCGCTGATCATCATCGCCGTGTTCCTCATTCTCTGGTATCGTCTGCCGGGCGTGGTCGCTACTATCGCACTCGCCGTCTATACAGTCATCATGCTCGCCTTGTTCAAGCTGTTCCACGTGACGCTCACTGCCGCTGGTATCGCCGGATTTATTCTCTCTATCGGCATGGCTGTCGACGCCAACATCCTCATCTTTGAGCGCATGAAGGAGGAGCTGGCCCGCGGCAGAGGCGTGCATGACGCGATGCGCGAAGGATTCGCCCGCGCCTGGCTCTCGATCCGCGATTCCAATATCTCCAGCATCATCACTGGCGTCATCCTCTTCTATATACCGAGCAATTCCATCATCAAAGGCTTCGCGCTCGTCTTCGTGCTCGGTGTGGTCGTGTCTATGTTCACAGCTATCACAGCGTCGAGAGTATTCCTGTATGCCATCGCTCCGGCTCGGACGACTAGGCTGACCACGTTCTTTATCAGCAATGGGCTCGGCAAAATCAAAAACTGATTGTTTTTTCATTTTCAATTTTAAATTTATTCTATGTGGATCATCAATCATCGCAAAGTATTCTATACAGTATCTGTCGTCCTGGTGGTCGCTTCCGTTGCCGCGATGGCCATCTGGGGCCTCAATCCTGGCATCGATTTTGCCGGAGGGACGCTGATCGAGGTGTCATATCCTGACGGACGACCTGATCAGGCGGTCGTCGCGGAGCGAGTCGGAACCATCGATCAACATGCTTCTGTCAGATCGAGCGGAGATGATGGATTCATCGCGCGTATGAGATTCATCGATCAGGAGGAGAAGCCAGCGGTCATGCAGGCATTCTCTCTGGATGGCACATTGACCGTCGTAGAGGACAACTATTCCTCTATCGGTCCCATCCTCGGGGCAGAAGCGCTCCGCAAGTCGCTCTGGTCTATCGCGCTCGTGATCGTCGCGATCGTCCTCTTTATCACATTCGCATTCCGCAAAGTATCTCAGCCGGTCGCTTCCTGGAAATACGGCCTGATCGCCATCGCTGCTCTGGTCCATGATGTCATCATCCCGACCGGTGCATTCGCGGTGCTCGGACACTTTGCGGGCTACGAAGTCGATACGCTCTTTGTCACCGCGCTCCTCGTAGTCCTCGGTTTCTCCGTGCATGATACGATCGTCGTGTTCGACCGTGTTCGCGAGAATCTCCACCATGCTTCATCCAGCAAGACGTTTGGTCAGATTGTAGGGGAGAGCATCAGCCAAACATTCACCCGATCGATCAATACCTCCCTCACCACACTCATCGCCCTCGTCGTCCTCTATATCCTTGGAGGGGAGTCGACCGCTCATTTCGCTCTGACCCTCATCATCGGTATCGCGGCTGGTACATACTCATCGATATTCATCGGATCGCCGCTCTTGGTCACGATCGAGAAGTGGGGAAAGCCCAAGGCAGTCAAATAGTTCAATAGTCCAATAGTCAAATAGTCCTTGCCACTGGATTCAGTAGCAAGGACTATTTGACTAGGTACTATTCGACTATTGAACTGATTACCCCCCCTTGACTTCCTCCGCGGCTCCTGTAATATAGCCCTTACGCCCTGAAAACAGGGCAGGGTCTTTGAAAGTCGTATACCTTGAGAAATGTATAAGCGTCCCACGCGCTTTTAGCGAAGTTCGTGGGACAGCGTCCTCCGTCGCCCTTAGGGCTATGGCGGACAGTGCAAGTACACATTTATTCCAAAAATGATTCATCCCGACCTTAGATTCAAAGGAAGGGACGAGCAGGATCTCAATTAAGTGAAATATGAAATAGACCCCCTGGCCTTTTGGGCCTCGGGATGAATTCCTTCGGAATTCAGCTTTCTGTTTTGTTCCGTTCGCTTATAGTTAAGAGTTTGATCCTAGCTCAGGATGAACGCTGGCGGCGTGGATAAG
>CAZIVT010000024.1:0-8363 GCA_964543075.1 uncultured Candidatus Saccharibacteria bacterium
CGTTTTCATGATTTTTAATCATACAAGCGTTCGGATTCAAAGGTAAATCTACACAAACAGTACACCATATAACCAAAGGATCGCATGAAAGCTACACGATTACCTGTCGAGTTTGGAAAAGCCCAATTCGCCAGACTTCGAATCAACGCTCTCGGCCAGACACCGGAGCAGGCGACGGCGAATTCAAAAGACGCCCTCCTACCGCCCATCGAGGCTGCAGGACATATCGGTCGCCGTCTCTTCGATAGTTCCGGTACTGATCCACGACGCTACCGACACAGCATGTTCGGGCGTTGAGCAGACTGACAAACCGGCGCGCCGTCCAATCAATGGGTGGCGCGTTTTCCAAAGAGAAAGGAATCTGATGAGCACAATCATCACTGACGCCTCTACAGGATATCGTCGAGTGGTCGGCTCCCCCAATGAGCTCACCGACGGTAAGCCTGGATCGTATATCCAACCTGAGCAATTGAAGTTCATATATGATCCGAATTGCCATGGGTTGTATTGCCAGACGTACCCTGAACACTGGGACGTGCGCATCGCGGTCGCAGAAGACCGAGCGCTGGACCGAGCGGATGCCGAGCGAGCCCAGACAAAGTTTGATCGGTCAGCTGTGATACCTCGAGGCCAAAGCCAGCTTCAGATAGAGACCAACCTACGGCTCAAACCCCGACGTACAGGAGCGAACTTCAAGCGATGGGACGCTAATGAGCCGGATAGCGAAACGCAGCGAATCTGCATGATCATCTCCTGGCGGAGAGATCGTCCTCAGCGTGGACTCTCGCTCTTCGATACAAATACCGATCCATTGTTCAGATCACGGATCGATGAGGATCCGGACTTCTACGAAGAAGTCGCTCGCGGAGATTGGGATTGACGACGCCGACACTGGATAGTGTCGGCGTTTTTTGATTCCATGATCCGACCTCTGACAAACTACGCCTTGGCGAACGGCTCCAGCTCTACCGTGAATGTCGAACCCTTCCCCTCTCCAGAAGATTCGGCACGGATCGTGCCATGGTGCGCCGAGAGGATCTCTTTAGCCACGAAAAGGCCCAGGCCCGTGCCTTTGATATTGGTCTTGTTGGCGTTCTTGGCGCGGCTCCATTTGTTGAAGAGGTGCGGCAAGGTCTCCGGCGCGATGCCGATGCCAGTATCGGAGACCTTGAAGACGAAGCGGTGCTTGGCGCGGTCGACGCCGAGAGAGACCGTGACTGATCCTTGCGGCGTGTATTTGAGCGAGTTGTCGATAAGATTGGTGACGACTTGTTTGAGCTTGTCACGATCGGCAGTGATGCGATAGTCTGTGCCGGAATTCTCCGCATCAAAGGAGAACTTCACGGCCGACGCGCGGTCTATGTTGGGCTTGAGCTCGGCGATGACGTCCTCGACCAAGATTTTGAGATCGACGGTATCGAACGCATACTTCATGCTGCCGAGCTCGATACGAGCGATGTTGAGATAATCGTCGACGATAGCAGTCAATGTATTGGTCGAGTCATAGATGCGGCTGACGGCGTCATGGGCTTCCTTGGGGAGCGCGCCCATGTCGCCCTCAAGGATGAGCGAGGCATAGCCCTTCATGGCGGCCAAGGGCGACCGGAGCTGATGCGTGGCGAACGAGACGAACTCGGACTTTTGCCGGTCGAGCTCCGTCAGGCGGACATTGGCCTTTTTGAGGTCGGAGGCGAGCTTTTCGATGTGCTCACGCTGGGAGACTTCGCGTTTGACGCTTATGACGATCAGTATCCCGGATATGATCGAAAGAGTGAATGTGATGATTGTGATGACTCTGTTACCGAACGATTGTGCCAAGAAATATTGCGAACCGACTAGAATCGGAAATGCTGTCACGAGTATCTCTGTTGAAATCACTTTAATATTGAAAGCATTGTATCGTATTATCAAATACGCAAGAGCGGCGATAAAGACCGGCATCCCAAACAATCCCCATTGGGGTACGCGCCAACTATCGGTGAGACTGCCGACGATATTCCCCCAGGAAAATGCCAGAAGAAAACAGAGAATGCTGATTGACACGAGCAGAATCTGTGTCCTCTTTTGCTTTGCATAGAAGGCAAATTGACGGATCGAATGCAAGGCAATCCAAAGCACATAGAATAGCTCTATCAGGTATATATAATGCGCAAGAGGGCCTTCAATCGCTTCACGATCACAGTTCGACAGATTGAATCCGAGCAGATTGAAGCTCGAGAAACCGAGGATCAAAACGGGAAGTAGGGGCAAGAACAGCGCCAACTTATTCTTCACAGATGTATCTTTCCCTGATATGAATGCTTGTATGAAATAGACGCTGAACGCATAAATGAACGGCTCGATTATGTTCACAAGCGACCAGAAGAATATTGTATAGTGGGGCTTGTCAGTCGCCCACAGGATGAGGTCAAAAAATACCCATACCGCAAATAGATTGGTAATGACGAACAGGATTTGATTGACGAGAAGCTTGGGGCTCTTAAAGAATATGAAATACCCGATCAGTACTGAAGCGATCAGCGGCAGTAGATGTGAATAATAGATAAACGGATCAAATACATTCTCTGAGATGACGAGATAGCTCGTGGTATCCCATGCGCACGCATCAACAAGAGCTGTAATCGAAGAAAAGTCCATGATGATTATATACCGAAAATCTGCGAGTACGTAGGTATCTCGTCTTCAGTGACAAAAACCGAAAAATTATGACGCACGACGATATGACTCCATCCTATCGTCATCAACAGAATGACACAGATCAACATGATGATGAAAAAATTTTGAGACTGTTGTGTCATATGAGTATTGAACTGCCTCGCTACTTGGTCAGATCAGTTTTATCGAGATACATCCTACGAAAAGCGGCAGGTATATACGGATCATATCGTCGAAAATCTTCTGGCGACAAGTCGAGGATAGATTTGATGGTCCTCCGACAATTCGGAGCACCGCACGAACAATTCATGTACCATCTGGAATCTGCTTCGATCGTAGAATAATCGATCGTGATCTCCTCACCCTCGGATATGTCGCGCAACGCGACGAGTGTCACACGATCACTGACGCCGGTATTGGCGTCACATGAATGATTGAGGAATTTATACGGCTTCTCTGGGTCGATCCAGACATTCTTCTCCACTCCGACCCAATCAGGGTTTGCGAAAACATCATCTATGGTCTCGTTGACCTTGAACTTCATCTCCCCTCTTATATCAGCGATGACTTCGCCCTTCTTGATAGGCTCCCCCGCACACATCCCAAGACCATGTATATTGCTTTTGCATGCAAAGAAATGCTTCATCTGTATATTCGACATAGCGTCGACTCAGTATACCACATCAGACCGAGCAGATATTCACACATCACACATGTTCTGGATGAGGAGACTGAGAAACATCCGGTACCCCCTTTTTACGGATATCTAGAGCGAGTAGAGCGACGACTATATGCAGTATGGCAAATACAATTGGATACAGTAGATCTTCAGGCTTCTCGAATCGAGCTATCACAACCGTTAACTGTAAGACATAAGCAACAGTCCAAACAAACCACGGAAACGCTCGTTCATATGTTGGGTTCTTATATACAGCGGTGATAATCGGAACGAAGGATATCACCGCCGTCAAAACGAGTAGTACATTCGCTACGAATGGCGAACCCGTAA
Source organism: uncultured Candidatus Saccharibacteria bacterium (assembly GCA_964543075.1). Taxonomy (GTDB): domain Bacteria; phylum Patescibacteriota; class Minisyncoccia; order Phycocordibacterales; family PALSA-1337; genus C7867-002. The sequence continues at coordinate 3,665 of CAZIVT010000024.1, forward strand.
GCGCCCAGATGATCGTAATGATGACATCAGCTACTACTACAGCAGTCTCGAAAGAGGTTATCTTGGTAAAATAACCCCTAATGAGACACATGAGGAAAAGCAGTATGGCACTCAAAGCACAGACGATAGGTAGAATATTCTTCAGAATATCTTGCGAAAGATATATATATGAGACTGATTCGATAACTGCCCCGAACGCCCATACGCTCCAACTTGCCGCATTGGGACGAATGGAGCCGAATACCACTTTTCTGGCATATATCAAATAACCAGTAAATTGAATGATGCCTGATAGTATAGAAATCGAAAGTATTATCATTGTATCTGGATATTATACAAGTGAAGACGCTCTTTTTCTAACTTTGCTGTAATGTAAAAAACATACAGCAATACATTACATATCATTGTCAAACATAGGTCTTTCTGCTAGACTGCCCCGTATCCCTATGTCTGCTATAAGCCAGCACAATCTGGTCGTTCGTCCTCCCGTGGTCGTGATCATGGGCCACATCGACCATGGCAAATCCACCTTGCTCGACTACATCAGGAAGAGCGACATCGTGGCCGGCGAGGCGGGCGGTATAACCCAGCACATGGGCGCCTACCAGATCGAGCACGCGACCGGAGACAAGCGGTCGACGATCACCTTCCTGGATACGCCGGGACATGCGGCATTTTGCGGTATCCGCGAGCGCGGCGCGCAGGCAGCTGACATCGCCATCCTCATCGTCTCGGCCGAAGACGGCGTCAAGCCGCAGACCATGGAGGCATATGAGATCATCAAGGCGTCCGGCATCCCCTTTGTCGTAGCGATCACCAAGATCGACAAGCCCAACGCGGACATCCAGAAAGCCAAGACATCGCTCGGCGAACACGAGATCTATGTCGAGGGGTGGGGCGGCGACGTTCCGTGCGTAGAGGTCTCGTCGATCACCGGAGCGGGAGTGCCGGCTCTGTTGGATATGGTCATGCTCGTCGCCGATCTCGCCGACCTCACCGCGGATCCGGCCACGCCGGCATCCGGATATGTCATAGAATCCGCTCTGGACACACGCAAAGGCGTCTCCGCCACCTTGCTCATCAAGAACGGCACCTTGCGGACCGGGTCATTCGTCGTCGCCGGCGGTTCATACGCTCCGGTCCGATTCATCGAGGACTTCAAAGGCGACAAGATGGACTCCGCCGGCCCGTCGGCTCCTGTCCGCATCCTCGGCTGGAGCGAGATACCCGAGTGCGGCATCGAGTTCTCCACCGTCGGATCCAAGAAGGAGGCGGAGCAATTGAAAATTGAAAATTTAAAATTGAAAATCAGATCGCACGATACATCTTCAATCTTCAATCTTCAATCTTCAATGTCGCCAAAGACGGGACCGATCGATGACTCCGAAGATACGGCGCCCGTTATCGTCCCGCTCGTCATCAAAGCCGACGTCATCGGCAGTCTCGAGGGCATCATCCACGAGATCGACAAGATCTCTCACGAACGAGTCCGGCTCAAGATCGTCTCCGCCGACATAGGAGATATCAACGAGAATGACGTCAAGTTGGCCGTCGGAGACCCGTCCATCACCGTACTCGGCTTCAATGCCCCGCCGGACAAGAAGGCGCAGGCCATCATCAAGCGCTCGCAGGTTCCTCTAGCGATCGAGAGCTACACCGTCATATATGAGCTCATCGGTCGCGTCAAAGAGCTCCTCATCTCGAAGATACCAAAAGAATACGTCGAGGAGGCCACGGGTAGAGCCAAAGTCCTCGCGGTCTTCTCCAAAGAGAGGGACAAGCAGGTCGTCGGCGGCAAAGTGGAAACAGGCATGCTCGAGACAGGCAGTGAAGTCAGGATACTGCGTCGTGAGACAGAGGTCGGACGAGGCAAGATCCGCGAGCTCCAGCAAGCCAAGAAGCGCGCCGACGAGGTCCGTGAAGGATTCGAGTTCGGTACGATGATCGAGGCCAAGACAGAGATTGCAGCAGGTGACAGGATAGAGGCGGTGCGAACTATAGAAAAGTCGAATAATTCAATAGTCTACTAGCACCGAGTAATGCGATCAACTATTAGACCAGTTGACTATGAGCAATAATAAAGACCATAAGCTTAGAGACCTTCTCCACTCGCTCGCCGCCGAGTTCTTCTTGCGTGAATCCAACCGCACTTCCCTCATCACCGTGACCGACGTGGAGATCCTGTCCAAGGGGTCCCGCGCCAAGATATTGTTCACTGTCATGCCAGAACACCAGGAACAGGCCGCTCTCGAATTCATGCATCGCCAGCTGACCGACTTCAAGCGCTATGTCATGGATCACTCCCGGATCGGCCATGTCCCCTTCTTCGATGTCGCTGTGGACAAGGGAGAGAAGAACAGGCAAAGGATAGAGGAGATAGAGCAGGAGTTGGAGGCAAGAGATTAGAGATTAGAGATTAGAGAAAAATCGTGCTACTATGGCCTCGGTGTGGTTCAGTTTTGCTTGTCCCGCCACGGCGAGATGAATTTGAATTTTGAGTTATCTTGGCCACGTAGAAAAGTGGTAATTCAGCGCTCTGCAAAAGCGCGATCGCGGGTTCGATTCCCGCCGTGGCCTCCGCGAATTTTTAAGGAGCAAAGCGACTATAAAAATTCAGCGTCCCGCTGTAGTCCTGAGATCTAAAAGGACGGAAGCGGGACGCTCCCCCGCCCGGGTGGCGAAACTGGTCATACGCGAGGGACTTAAACTCCCTTGACCCTTATACGGTCGTGTGAGTTCGACTCTCACCCCGGGCACAACAGATTTATGGCTCAATATTTCAATGAACACATCTGGAGTGAGGCATTGAAGAATAGCGACTGGTATATCCGTCTTGCCGATGATTATCGAAGATGCATGGCCATTACGGAGAAAGCCGATCCTCAGACTCGCGCACAAGTCAAAGAAGAAATATACGGATTCTTCGAGGATAAGCTGGCGTCTGGTCAGGTAATGCTCGCATCAAAAGGACCCGATTGGGACAAAGAAAGATCTCCCGTAGACACGGTCGTCATCCATCACACAAAGAATTCATCAGGGATGACGTGGGAGCGTCTCAACGCCATCCACCTTGTACGTTTATATGCAGGGTATTATCTCCATCCACGGGAACATGAAAAACAAATGACCGGAAAGCCTCTTTGGTCGGGGCATTTCCGTGGCGACCAACAAGTCTTCTATGCGTATCATTGGTTGGTCAGGAGAAATGGAGATACGGAGCGTCTGCTTGCGGATACGGAGATCGGATGGCATGCAGGGGATTGGGATGTGAACCGTCGAAGCGTAGCCATATGCCTGGATGATGATCTTGAGGGATCAGAGCCTTCGCATGCAGCACTCGTGGCTATCGCCCGTCTAGCACGAGAGCACTATGGTAACGTATCGAGAGCTAACATCTATGGTCACCGAGAGATAAATCCAAATACCGCGTGTCCTGGAGACCTATTCCTCGATGGATGGAAGCGCGACATGCTTGGTCTGATATATGAATAGATAGATCATCGTCTTGTCTTCAAAAAGCTCATCCGATGCGCGTCTAGTATGCCGTTCTCTTCGATCGCTTGGTAGTGATCCCTGGTCCCATACCCCTTATGCTTATCAAAGCCATATTCGGGGTGCTTTTTTGCCAACTCATTCATCTTGCGATCGCGCAGGACTTTGGCGCAGATGGATGCCAAAGCTATCGTCTTCTTCTTGGCGTCGCCATGAATGATCGTCTTCTGATCCCTAAAGTGCGCCGGTGCCGTGAGTCCGCCATCAAGGAGGATAGAGGTCGAACCTCTAGGCAACCGATTCCGATCGACGAGTGCCTGCAACGAACGCGTCAAGGCCTCTCTGATCGCATGCGAGATGCCCTTCGTATCGATGACCCGTTCGCTCTGGAATGAGACCTCGAAATCGGCCAGACCCGCTTTCTTTGCATCCAATATGACCGAAAACCATCGTTCCCTTCCGCGCTCGCTCAACTGTTTCGATTCTCTGACGCCGCGGAATATCTTCGCGGCTTTTGTGTCGAGGAAGACGAATGCGCCCACCGCCACCGGCCCGGCGATCGGGCCGCGGCCGACTTCGTCGATGCCGATGACTTGTTTGGACCTATGCTTCATGGGGTATATCATATCAAATGAAAACCCGCCGCAACCACTTGCGACGGGTTTGAACAGGATAAGACACCGATCACTCGAAGATAACCCTTGGTCTTCCTTGGCCAAACGGGATCTCTGGTAGTAGTTTATCGAGAGACCCGATGATGGTATCTACCCCTCCGGACACAGCATGTATCATCCGGGAATGTCTCTGAAGCGGAGAATCGGCGAGACGATTGAAAGACCTGTGGCGAACATTCGTCCATATGCTTCGATCATGCGGTAAAGGGGATGTACCGACGCCGATGAATCCGAAAAGACTATCGAAGCTCTGTGCAAGGCCAACGCCTGGAGAATTCTCATTGAGATGAGTGTCCTCTTCTCCGAGCACGGAGACATCGACTTCCAGCTGGCCTCTACCGTTCTTACGGAATGTCATCCGAGCGCTCGGAAAGCGCTTGTGGAGCACTTGGTGAGCCAAATACACGAGACGTTGCAACACGGCTTGTTCCTTCTCTTTTCTCATGGTATCCCTTTCGTTTTTGATTGTGAGCGACTGTATGTAGATTTACCTTTGAATCCGAACGCTTGTATGATTAAAAATCATGAAAACG
>CAZIVT010000025.1:0-8018 GCA_964543075.1 uncultured Candidatus Saccharibacteria bacterium
TAAGGAGAGATTATTAACTTAACTCAGGTGTTCGGATTCGGGGGTGTGGGTAGGTCTACAATGCTATGTATATTATATATATTAAATAGATTATTGTCAATTTTTTCCTTTCTCGCTCTTTCTCTCCCCTTCGCACTTTTCACTTTTCACTAAAAATTGTAAACTATCCCTGTGACCGCCTACTCCAAAGAGCTCATCATCTTCGACCTCGACGGGACGCTCGCCCCGAGCAAATCGCCGCTCCAACCGAGCATGGCTGCAGTCTTGATCAAGCTCCTGGCCCGCAAGAAGGTCGCCATCGTCTCCGGTGGCGGATACCCGCAGTTCGAGACGCAACTGCTCCATTCCCTGCCCCATGGATCCGAGAATTATTCCAACCTGCTCATCATGCCCACCTCCGGCACCAAGCTCTACGTCTGGCAGGGCGCGTGGCGCGAGAAATATTCTGAGCATCTCTCCCTCGAAGAGAAGAAGGCCGTCATGAACGCTCTCAACGCAGCTCTCAAGCAGGGCGGCTACGAGAAGCCGACCAAGATCTACGGCGACCTGATAGAGGATCGCGGATCACAGATCACTTTCTCCGCGCTCGGACAGAATGCACCGCTCGAAGCCAAAGAGGGCTGGGACCCCACCCGAGAGAAGCGCGAGCTCATCGCCGGATTCCTGCGTCAGAAGCTCCCCGGATTCGACGTGCGCCTCGGCGGGACCACGTCTATAGACATCACCAAGCGCGGCGTCAACAAGGGCTACGCCATCCGCAGACTCGAATCATTCCTGAACATGCCGCTCGATCGCATGGTCTTCGTCGGCGACGCGCTCTACCAGGGCGGCAATGATTATCCCGCCAAAGCCACAGGCATCGACTGTATACAGGTATCGGGACCCGCGGAGACCGAGAAGCTCATCGAGGGCTGGGTAGGATGATAGATTCGCTGTAGACATCTTTTAGACATCTTTTTGCGGACCCCGCAAGCATCTCGGAGCGACCCGTAAGCACCTCTCCTTTCCGAAAAATCTTAGTTGCTATTTTCACTTTTGACTTGTGGTGTTCACCCCGCCGTGGCGGGGTGTGGCTTAAAATACTGAGATATCAGATCATATATCTCATCGAATGTACATGAAAATCTCGACAGGAATGGAGATAGTCGGGGTAACTGTGAGCGGGCGTGGACTGGCAAGGTCGGCCTTTTATTTTTTTGTTGCGATGAACGCTCCTACTATCAGTGCGTCACTCATCATTCCTCCCTATCACTGCTCCCAACTTATCCAATATCAGCGTTGTATCCCTCTGACGATCGATCGAGCTGAGTACGATGATAGCCACCGGCGCACCGTCTATATCCATGATCGTCATCATCGTCTCGCCCGCCTCTGGCGTACGGCCCGTCTTGCCCCCGATGAACCGAGGATCCGATACAAAGGGGTGCGTGCTCGTGAAATCATGAGCACCATGCGAGCTGGTCGTGGCTACCGATATGCTGGCCGTACGCGTGATCTTGAGGATATCAGGACGATATTCGTAGAGATAGCGGGCGAGCGAGAAGAGATCTCGGGCTGTCGCTGCGTTGCGCGGGCTGACGCCCGACGGATCGGCAAAGTACGTATCAGGCATGCCGATCTCCCAGGCATAGCTGCTCATCGCCTCGAGAAAAGCCGTGCGATCTTCTGTGGATGAAGAGATCGCCTCTGCTGCGACATTGGATGAGTTCAGAAGAAGCGGTCGCATGATCTCGCCTAGCGTATATATCTCACCGATTTGCAGATTGCTCGTATCAGGAGGAGCCATGAGCGATGAACTCGATATCTCCACTTGCACCTCATGATCGAGCAGGTCTGTAGCGACGAATGCTGTGACGAGCTTCGACATCGAAGCTACGGGGAGCACCTGTCTGCCATCTCGCTCCATATAGACCTCACCCGTATCGACATTGCCGACGATATATGCACGTGCGCTGATCGATCGTGCGGGCGACTGCTGGACACCGGTAGATCCGCCCACCTGTTCCTTTGGGGCCAAAACAGCTTCTACCGGCTCATCGCCCATATCATCAGAGGTTGGATCATAGAATCCAGGGTCGTATATAGGAACCACAGGGACTGATCGTCGAGCAGTCAGCAGCGAACTTCCTGATGCGCTCTTTGAAGCGCCTATGCGCATGACAGCCGTCGCAACCACTATGATCACACATATAGCCGTGATGGCTGCGAGTTTGTTGTCAGATATCATTGACTACATTGTATCTATCCTGACAGATATGTGAAGGGTATATCTGCTATGCCATCAGCGAGTCACCCGTATGTCCTGATCCAGCTCGCCTGTCGCGCTCACAGTCACCCGGCCATTGCTATCCCGAAAAAACGAATATCCTGTGTCATAATCATCGGTATCTATGAAGCGAGCACCGTCAGATGACGGATCGAATGGGAGTGCTGATATGTAATCCGGCACGAGGCATGAGGCGATGTCCCCTGGATCTCCCGGCGTGACACTGCTACGGACTGTCGTAGAAGCGGTCGGTATCGAGCGTACGTCGCCATCACAGACGAACGATCCGCGATGTTCGGCCATATTCTGATGTATGGCATTGAGGATGGCGTTGACATTGCTGACTCTCTGCGAATCTCGAGCGAGCATGAACTGGCGAGCGGGATTGACAGCGACTAGGACTATAGCCGCCAATATGGCGATGATACCGATCACGACCAGTACCTCTATGAGGGTAAAACCTCGTCTGGCACCTGTGCGCCTGGGATGTGTTGTATATATCATATATGGTTGATTTACCGTGACCTGAACCGGCCACGTATGTTCATAATTGAGACTAGCGTATCAAATCGAGATAAAATCCTGATAAAGTTTTCCTAAAATTTTGATAAAGTCGGGCCTCTGGAGGTGGCACCTCCAGAGGCCCCTCTCCACAGTTTTTCCACTAATAGTGCCCTTTTTTGCCTTGCCCCACGCCTAGTCCCACCATGCTAGAATGGATGGAACCATGAATACCGCCTCCCCTTATTTCAAGACCAAGGACCTACGGATACCCCCACAGAACATCGAGGCTGAGAAAGCACTGCTCGGCTCTATCATGATCCGTGGCGAAGTCATGCATGACATCATGGATATCGCCGGAGAGTCTTCCTTCTACTCCAATCAGCACAAGACCATATGGGCCGCGCTCTTCGAACTGCATAGCAAGAATACCCCCATCGACATCCTCTCAGTCTCCGCACGCCTCAAGGACAAGAATCAGCTCGAGCAGATCGGCGGCATGAGCTACCTGACCGAGCTCGTCAATATCGTCCCCTCTTCGACCAATGCCACCCACTATGCGGAGGTCGTCGAGAACAAGCACGTCATGCGCGAGCTCATCCGCGCCGCGGAGCATATCACCAGCCTCGGCTATGACGAGGAGAGCGATCTCCATGACACGCTCGAAAAGGCCGAGAAGGCCCTCTATGCCGTGACCAACAAGACCGGCTCGCACAAATTCACCATCCTCAAGAACGCGCTCCATGAGGCCTGGGAGCGCATTGATCATCTGCACAGCACCAAGGATCAGCTCCGCGGCGTACCGACCGGCTTCGTCGAGATCGACAACAAGCTCGCCGGCTTCCAAAAGTCCGACCTCATCATCTTGGCCGCGCGACCTTCTATGGGCAAGACGTCTCTCGCCCTCGACATCGCCCGCAAGTCCGCCGTACAGCATGGCATCCCCGTCGGCATCTTCTCGCTGGAAATGAGCTCACAACAGCTCGTCGATCGCATGCTAGCCGCCGAGTCCCAAGTCGATAGCTGGAAGATCCGCACCGGTCATTTCGAGAAGCTCTCGGCTCAGCAGGACTTCAAGTCCATCAGCGACGCCATGGGCCGCCTGTCGGAGGCCCCGATCTTCATCGATGACCAGCCCGGCAACAATATCCTCAAGATGCGCGCCGTAGCGCGCCGTCTCAAGAATGAGAAGGGGCTCGGCCTCATCGTCGTCGACTATCTCCAGCTCATGGTCCCGACCCAAACCAGAGCCACCGACAACCTCGTCCAGCAAGTCACCGAGATCTCCCGATCGCTCAAGAATCTGGCCCGCGAGCTCGAAGTGCCTGTCCTCGCGCTCTCCCAGCTCTCGCGCGCCGTCGAACAGCGCGGCGGCAAGCCTCGACTCTCCGACCTCCGCGACTCCGGCTCCATCGAGCAGGATGCCGATGTGGTGATGTTCATCCATCGCGAGTCCGATCAGGACCAGGGCGGCCGCAAGGAGGAGGCCGAGATCCTCATCGAGAAGCACCGCAATGGACCCACCGGCATCGCCAAGCTCTTCTTCGACAGCAAGAAGACGACCTTCTTGAGCATGGACAAGGCGGAGTTCGGCGGCTTCTGATGTTAGAAGCTAGATATTAGTAACTAGAAGCTAGAATGGCTGAGACTAAAAAAATATCGGAATTTACAGATTTGCAAACCTGGCAAAAATCACACCAGGTTGCATTAACAATCTATAAAACAACGAAAAAATTCCATTCTGATGAGAGATTCGGCCTGACCAACCAAATGCGTCGCTCAGCCATCTCTATCACATCAAATATCGCGGAAGGGTTCGGTCGAAGGACATACAAGGATAAGGCCCATTTTTATTACCAAGCACGCGGTTCGATGAGCGAATTGAAGAATCAATTGATCCTCAGTAGAGACCTATCGTACATAAACATCAAAGAATTTGAATCAATAAATGACCAAGTAAACAACGCACACAGACTCCTTCATGGTCTTATATCAAAAACCCTAGCCTCTAGTCTCTAGTTACTAGTTACTAGTATCTAATCTCTACCCTCCCCATGGACTCCCTCCACCGACTCGAAGAGATATTCGCTAAATTCCCGGGGATCGGCCCGCGGCAAGCCAAGCGTTTCGTCTATCACCTATTGGGCAAGCCTGCCTCATATATAGGAGAATTCACTCGACTGATCGAAGAGGTCAGAAAGTCGACCAGCGAATGCCCGATATGCCATCGTATATTCTTCAAAAGTTCAGCCTCTGGCTCCAAAGTCCAGACCTCGTGCGAGATTTGTTCCGATCCATCCCGCGACATTTCCCTGCTGATGATCGTCGCGCGCGATTCTGATTTTGAGACAATCGAGAAGAGCGGTGCATATCAGGGTCTGTATTTTGTTCTCGGCGGAACTGTGCCGATCCTCGACAAGGAGCCGGACAAACGGATACGGCTAAAGCAACTGCTTGAAAGAATCTCAGAAAATACCGATGCTCATAACGGAAAAGGCAGGGCTACCGAATCTGCCGATTCCACTAGACTCAAAGAAGTCATCCTTTCGCTGAATGCCACGCCTAACGGAGAGCATACTGCCGATATTGTCCGTGACGCCATTTCAAAAGTGACAAAAAACTTGCCGCTTTCGATCACTATACTGGGAAGGGGCCTGTCGACCGGTGCCGAGCTCGAATACGTCGACGGCGAGACCATCAAGAGCGCTCTGCGGAATCGGTCTTGATTTCCAACTAGCGGTATATTAGTCTGTTAACGGATTTGAGCGTGTTGCGTGTCGGCACTGACGTAGGAGAATACGAGAGATACCCTCGCAAGTATCTTGATCATTCGCGGTTAACGAAAAACCGTATGGTGGATCTGCGGATCCCGAATGCTTGATGCGCATGGATGAGGAGTCCAGAGGCGACTACTCATGATGAAGACATAATCATCCAGTCTTCATTTGTCCTGAGTGACAGACATGTCCTGATAGCGAACTGCGACGCAACACGCTGTTTCTGAAAAACCGCCATCTCGGCGGTTTTCTTGCCTCTAACCTCATACCTCTCATCTCTTGCTTTCCTACTTCACCGCGTCGATCTTGACCTTCACGAACGGCTGGCGATGGCCGGCCTTCTTGTAATAGCGGCTCTTCTGCTTGTAGTGGATGACCGTGACCTTGGGGGCACGGCCGATCTCGGTGACAGTGGCCTTGACCTGCGCCTTGGCGATGTAGGGAGTGCCGATGGTGGTGTCCTTGCCGTCATCGACCAGGAGAACCTTGTCGAAAACGACCTTGTCCCCCACCTTGTGGTCGTCAGAAAGCTTCTCGATGGAGATAGTATCCCCCTTCGAGACGGTGTACTGCTTGCCCCCGGTGGCTATAACGGCGAATTCCATAATGGATAGCATTCTACATGATTTGCAGGAAAATGCAAGACGTATGAAAATGCGCCGTGCAGGTATCCCTGCGCGGCGCTGATCTGGACAGAAGAACAATCACGTCGGAACCACGACCGGTACTGACGATTTGGTAGAGTTTGGGTATATCCGAGCCAACGAGCGGCTGAGATTCTCCAGTAGGTCTTCTGGGTATGAGACCATCATATCGTCGACGACTCGGGTAGATTCCGTGATGAGCACGATAGTCAAGGTATCGTGCATCCCGCTATGCTGACGCGCAAGATAGAAGCGATCGGTGATCAATACCCTGATCGTCCGTTGATCCGTCCTAGTCGAAGATTCCTTCTGCCGAAGTAAACGTTCGATTTCCTTCCTCCTGATCTTGCGCGACAGACTCCTGTCCGTGAGCTTGATCTCAATGGGAAATTTCATGTTGCCACCTCCTTTCTATGATGTGTTATTGGTTATTTGGATCGTATGTGCAAAAGACTAGGTCGAAGTAAAGCACAGGATGCGCACGATTTCAATACGATAAAAGAAAATATCCAGGGTTAGACCTTGGATATAGTCACTTCTATTCTGATTTCTGTTTACTGTTTACTGATCTCTGATTCCCTACTCCCCCTCCGGCTTCTCTATCATCGCCACCTCTATGCCCGGCGTCTCGCCGGTGATGCGCAGGACGTCCTTGTCCACCTTCTTGAGCTCCTTGCCGGCGTTATTGTAGTGATTGACCACCGTGCCCAAGGAGACGCCGAGCTTGGTATGATACTCCTCGTACTTCTTGAGATGCACGCCGAGCTGTCCGACATGCTTGACGATGTCCTTGGCCGTCTCCTCGATCATCATCGCTTTGAGGCCCTGGAGCACCGTCTGGAGATATGCCAGGAATGACGTCGGCGAGACGATGATCACCTTGTACTTGCTGGCGGCGCGCTGGATGAGGTTGTCGGTCTCGTCGGCGGCGGAGCCGATCTTGTTGACCAGAAGGTCGTAGTAGATGGCCTCGTGCGGGATGAACATGAAGGCGAAGTCCATCGTATTCTCCGCTGGACGGATATATTTGGACGTCTCTAGAATGCGGTTCTTGAGATCGCCGACAAAAGCTCTCTCCAATTTTTCCCGTTCGGCCGGATTCTTCTCCTCAGCCAGCTTGTTGTAATTCTCCAGGGAGAATTTGGAATCGATCGGGATCACCTTGTCCTTGACGAAGACGGCCGCATCGACGATCTCGCCATTATTGAACGCGTACTGCATCTGATACTGCCCGGGCGCGAGGACATTCTTGAGCAAAGTCTCCAGATAGTACTCGCCGAGGATGCCGCGGTGCTTGGGATTCTTGAGGATGTCCTGGAGATTCTGCAATTGGTCAGCGAATGAGACGACCTGCTTGTTGGTCTCGTCGAGCTTGACCAGACCCTGCGTCACCTCCCTGATCAACTTGGCCGACTCCGAGAGCTGTGAGCGCATCGACTCCTGCATGGTGCGCGACGACTCATGGATCTTGGTATCCACGGTCCTGGTCAGATCGCCGACCTTGCGATCGACGGTGCGGGAGATCTCGTTCATCTGCTCGAGGATCAGCTTGAGGCCAGTTTCATCTCTATCCGTCTCATCGGCGGGTTTTCTGCGCAGGAAGAATACGCCCATGAAGATATTGGTCAGGATGGCGACGATGACGAGGGTGATGAGGAGGGTGGTCATGAGGCAAGTTTACAGTATAATCCCCACGCAGGTCTACCCTGCGAATAGAAACTCCCTACATTATTTGGCCATACCATCATAGATTAGTTTACGCAGGGTAGACCTGCGTTGTAGATTTACCTTTGAATCCGAACGCTTGTATGATTAAAAATCATGAAAACG
>CAZIVT010000026.1:0-6989 GCA_964543075.1 uncultured Candidatus Saccharibacteria bacterium
AGGAGAGATTATTAACTTAACTCAGGTGTTCGGATTCGGGGGTGTGGGTAGGAATGTACTTATCTTACTATTATACTCTTTTTTATACCAGCTGTCAATAGCGCGTCAAAAACAGCTCTGCACAGCCACGATACCGAGGTGCGACCTCGGACTACGGCCCCATCGTCGCCTGGAGCTCCTGCCAGCCGGCGCCCACTGTCACGTCCTGATCGAAGTCCGTATAGCCAGACTTGGACACGTTGATATGATAGTTTCCCGTCGGTAGACCGGAGAATATCACTTGTCCGGGCGGCGTGCATGATGAAGTGAATGTGAACGCCACATCTGATATGACCGGCGTCACTGACGTATCGTCAGTATGTAAGAATAATTTGTAACGCAGATAGCGGTCATCGTTATGGATAGAATCGATCGGAGTATCCGAAACCGTATAGTAGGTCCCCGCCGTCCCATCAGGACCGAGGAAATCCCACGATGCCGGTGTCGTAGTCGTCGCCGTAGCGATCTGGAACCGGATCGCATCGGCGCCCGCCTGCGCCGGCGCGCTCGACGGAGACCAGACTAGCGAATAGAAGTTGCTCGATGAACCCGTATCGAATGTCGATGAGACCAGAGACCCGTCAGGATCATACGAGCCCGACAAGTGACCGAGCCTGACTTCTCCATCGACCGTCGTCCCATCCACGAAGGTGTCATCCACGGCGTACATCGTCTCATCAGAGAATACAGACTGCCCCGAGCCGCCAGACCAGTCCGTCTGTACGAGAAATCCCTTGCCCGTCAGCTGTGTATCATCGAAATCGCCCGTCAGGGATACGGTCGCGTCAGAGAGCGGGAGCTGGGCCGCACTGTCACGCACAGTCACCAGCAGGCTCGGGGTATCCTTGGGGGCGACGATGAGTTGGAGATTCTGCGCCGCACCCGGGTTGAGCGTCACTGGATTGAGCGGGTTGAGGCCGACGAGGTCATACGTCGCGTCAGTCGGCGTCACCGTATACGAGTCCCACTCCATCGAAGAGAGCATGAGCGAACCCGAACCATCGGTAGACACGTTCTGTGAATATTTCGGCACATCCACGCCGCTCGCGTTGAGCAACTTGGACCCTTTGAGCGAAAAATCGAATGATGGAACCACTGTACAGGTCGGTGTCACGCTCGATACATCGAGCGACCCTAGCTCATCGATGGCAAAGCTGACTTGCGTGACCTGCTGGATCAGCACAGTAGCGTCCGGTTTGGCGGGGGTAGGATTGCCTCCCCCACCCGGCGGGTATGTCCGGTCAGTCGAATAACCAGCTTTGGTGACGACGATGCGATATGCTTGCACATCCGGAGGCACATCGATGAGTTGTAGCATGCCCGTAGCATCAGTCACGTCATCGACCTCGATAGTCGTCGTAGTCGTAGCCACATTCTCGACGTGCACAGAGGCGTTCTGGAGCGGCTGGCCATCAGCGTCGAACACCCTGATGAAGAGCGCACCATTGGTCGAAGCAGTCTCGAGATTTTTGGGAGCGACTCTCCCTGAGACTACGACAGGCTGCATATCCGTACAACCCTCGCATGAGACAGTGAACTGGACGAGCTTGTTGTCAGCGGGAGAGAGATCATTTGGCGAACCACCGATCGTCCCGTCGAAGTCGAGATCGATGTTGCGCACGATAGCGTCTACTGTGAATGTCACCCCTCCCCGTGTGAGCGTCTGATCAGCCGGTATCTTGCCGTTGGGGATACCTCCTACGATACCGATGTCTCCGTAGGGCATGTTACGAGCCAACTCAAATTGCTCATTGGCCAGCGCGACTGCAAGCAGTTTATTCTGGCTCAGATTGACCAGTCGGAAGAGGCTGACATAGGCATTGTAGGCAGCTAGGGCGATCACCAGGAAGACAGCCGATCCGACGAGGACTTCGACGAGGGTAAAACCGGCTTTTTTCAGAGATATAGACATCAGGTTAAAAAGTTAAAAAGTTCCGAGTCAAAAGTGACGGTCACATAAACTGGGTACTTTTTGACTTTTGAACTTTTCAACTAAATCGCATCTACCAGCGAATACATCGGGCTGATCATCGATACAGCGAAAAATCCGACCGCGGCGGCGATCACCACCATGAGGAATGGCTCGATGACTGTAGACATGTCCTTGGTCTTTTGTTCGACGTCATCTTCATAGTATGTGGCGACGCCGAGAAGCATCTCCCCTGTCTTGCCAGTCTCCTCACCAACGCTCATCATCTCCGCCATGAAGATCGGGTAGTATTTCGTGGCGTCATTGAATATCTGAGACATCAGCTCGCCTTTCTTGATGGCCTCACCCGCACGTTCGAGCACGGCTTTGAAATAGACATTTTGGACTACACCAGAGGTGATCGAGACGGCTTCGACCACTTCGACTCCCGCGGACAGGAGAGATGACATCGTACGTGCGGTGCGCGCTGCATTGACCTCCTGGACTAGTGGGCCGATGAGCGGGATCTTGAGCACGATAGCGTGGAGCGCGTGCTTGCCCTGAGACGTGCGTGCCCAGCGGAATATGCCGAAACCGACCAGAATCAGGGCGATAAGCACCAGAAGACCGTAGTCGCGGAAGAGCGTGCTCACCCCGAGCACGACTCTGGTGGAGAGCGGCAGCTCGACGTTGAGCTCGGTGAAGGTCTTCATGAGGGTCGGAACGACAAAAGTCATCATGAGCACTCCGATGAGGATCATCACGCAGACGATGACGCCAGGATAGATGAGCGCGCCCTTGACGCGACGTTCGAGCTGATAGGCCTTGTCCATCTGCGTAGACACTACCCGGAGCGCCTCGGCTAGCGTTCCTGACTGCTCGCCAGCACCGACCATGGATACCATCAGGGGAGCGAATATTTTGGGATGCTTGGCCAACGCATCTGAGAATGTTGAGCCCTTATTGACCTCGGCGATGAGCTCCGTGAGGACGGCTTTCAGGGTCTTGTTGTGCGACTGACGCTCGAGGACTGAGAGCGCGCGAGATAGGGCCAATCCCGCATCGAGCATTGCGCCCAGATTCCTGGCAAAAGCGATCTTCTCTGCCGTTTTGACACGCTTGAACAACGACAAGGAGATATTCATGTGCAGACCTTTGGAAGGCGCCTTCTCCCGAACCTCGATCACCTCGTCGCCGCTATCACGGATCAGTTTGTAGAGCTCGTAGCGATCAGCGACATCGCGTTCCGCGGAGTATATCTCGCCTGTGGGCTTCTTTGCTTTGAAAATAAAATGGGACACGATAGTTAAATAGTTAAAAAGTTAAAAAGTACCGAGCTAGAAAGTTATTTTCAGAGTTTTTTTATAAAACCATACAACATTTTAGAAATCTCTAAAGTCAACCCATTTAAAAGCGAAAATTCTTTTCGTCCTACATATTTTAACCTATATGCAAGATATGTCATTGACCTGACTTCTCCACACGAGCCTTTTGCTATATATAAGAACCGTTTGAATTCTTTGTTTCCCCTCCGTTCGAACCCCTCGGCTATATTATTCATGATTGATACACACGCTGATTGTAATTGGTCTCGAAAACGGAAATCCTTGTTCGTTTTGAACATCTCATAAACCAATAACGACAACTCTCCGGCCTTTTGCCACGCCTGAATATCCTCAAATTTGTCAATCTTCATGGCGCTTTACTTTTAAACTCGGGACTTTTTAACTTTTGAACTACTCACTGACAACCCTGAGGACCTCCTCGATCGTCGTGAGACCGGCGGCGCATTTGTAGATGCCATCTTCGAGCATAGTCAGCATACCCTCTTTCTTGGCCTGCTCTTCGATCTCTGCGGCAGTGGAATTCTTCATGATCAGGTCCTTGATAGCCGGGCTCATGCGCAGGATCTCATGGATGCCGGTGCGAGTCTTGAAACCGTCATTGTCTCCCGAAGGAGTCGGCTTGTAGAACTGTATGTCCTTCCAATCATCACCTTGCTTGATCACTTTGTCCGCTTTGAGAGCCTCGAGCACGCGACTGAGGTCCGCGAGCTTGTCTAACTGCGCAAACTCGTCCTTGGAGAGCTTGTACGGCTGTTTTGTGTCGGTCAGTCGACGTACGAGGCGCTGTCCGATGACGATATCGAGCGTCGAGACGAGCAGGAATGATTCGACGGCCATATCGAGGAGGCGCGGTATGGCTCCGGCCGCGCTATTGGTATGCAGTGTAGAGAGCACGAGGTGGCCTGTGAGGGCCGCGTTGACAGCGAGAGCCGCAGTCTCGTTGTCACGGATCTCACCGACCATGATGATGTCAGGGTCCTGACGGACGAGGGTGCGGATGCCTTGGGCAAATGTAAAACCGATCTCTGGTTTGACCTGCGTCTGATTGATGCGCGCCATCTGGTATTCGATCGGATCCTCGATAGTGGAGATATTGACATCGGGGGTATTGAGGATATCCAGCATAGTATAGAGGGTCGTGGTCTTGCCGGAGCCGGTCGGACCAGTGGTCAGGATCATCCCTGTGGTCTGTTTGAGCGCTTTGTGGATGCGTTCGAGGCCTTCGCCATGGAAATTGAGATATTCCAGCGTAAATCCGGAGATGCTCTCGCGGAGGAGACGCATGACGATCTTTTCTCCATAGTACGTCGGCAAGATAGAGACACGGAAAGAGACCTTCTCATTGTTCATCTCTACCTTGAAACGACCATCCTGGGGGAGGCGCTTCTCATCGAGTTTGAGGTTGGAGAGGACTTTGATGCGTGCCGAGATAGAGGGGCCCGCCTGACGTGGCAGGACCATGGCGTCCTGTAAGAGGCCATCGATGCGGTACCTGACGAGTACCTGATTTTCCATGGGCTCGATATGGATATCGGAGGCGTTTTGTATGGCCGCGTGCTTGATCAATGTGTCGACAATACGGACCACCGGCAAATCCTCAGCCAGTTTCTTCATGTCCTCCTCTGAGACCTGCTCACCGCTGTCTTCAGCGATGGTCTTCAGTGTAGCTGTCTCTTTCTGGATGAGATCACCAAACTCCGCTTTGAGCGATTTTTGATACTTGACGAGGGATTCCTTGATCGAGTCGCTGTCTGTGAGGCGCGGGAGGATCTTGAGCCTGACCTTTTTCTTGATGAAATCGATGGCCGAGAGATCATTGACATCGAGCATGGCGACCTCGAGCGAATCAGCGGTCTTCTTGAAAGCGACGATATTGTGGCCGCGCGCGATAGGCTCAGGGATGAGCGAGAGCGTCTCCATATCGACGTCTCTGCCCTTGAGATCGACGAAGGGGATGCCGAGACAGTACGCCTCCATGCGGCGCAGGTTGTCTGGCGTGATTTTACCAGAAGCGACAAGCACCTGACCGAGCCGTTTGCTCTTGTCATCTGCTTCGGCACGAGCCTCTTCGAGGTCCTCTTTGGAGACGAGGCCTGAGTCGAGAATGAACTTGTAGAGCTGGGTATCTTCGACGAGCATATTGGTATCTATTGTACCATATCCATATGACAATCTGTGCCGAAAAGAATTCTGCCGAATAGCATCTGATACCGTATCCTCCCGGCAAACACAAAACTCATAGAGAGGGTATTGACAAAATAAGTATCAATATGTAGTGTTCTGTACTGAACAATTGGTTTTTTGACATACACTGTTTTCAACCAAAGAAAGGCTCTCTGCTATGGAAAGAATTCGTACTACCGACTATGTAGTGGTCAGTTTGAGTGGTCATAGTCAGGGAGGAGGAGTCCCTGACACCACCGCAAATAAAATCATGGGGAACTGGTACCTCCAACCCGGGACGCCAGGAAAAGAGTTGAGTGCGCATGCGATTCCTATGGATGCCCACAAAGGAAAGATCCTGCTCAAAGTTTGGTTCGATAACGGACCGCGCGGGAAACTAGTCCACGAAAATGGGTCTCAGGAAATGAAGCTCGATCATGGCGTCATCAGCGAAGATGTCCCTATGGGCAACGGCTCTATCCATCGAACTATAACTCTTCGAGGAAACTGGTTGCTGACGATAAAGATCGAGGTCAAACCTATTCCTGACACGAGTATCCCAAAACAAACGGAGGCGTTGCCCCGTGATATTACAACTACGGCACCAAGAGTCGACGCTACAGAGACTGAAATCATCTCGACATCCCCTGTTGCCATAGTACCTACCAACGAGAACACTCCTGTCCAAGTGGATCCTCCTCTAACAACAGGAGAAGTGGTTATCTCAAATCTAGAAACATCCGCAGTGACAAGTGCGTCATCTACGGATAGTGAACCGCCAGACCAACATACACAAAGGAGAACAACCGGAATGAAAAAACACCAAAAACAAAACCCCCTGATTGATTGGATACTGAGTGAACTTGCAAGTCGACTGAATATCGGCGTTGAAGAGGTAAAAAGTCCCGCAGAACGACATGGCCTTGGAGCTGATGCTCGCAATCTGGCGATCCACCTCTTGAAGGATCTCGTTGGAATCAAACCTATATCCCAGTTATTGCCCGTCTTCACTCCCAAATCTCAAAACACCGGCGGCCTTTACGGACATGCGAACAAAGGCAAGGAGTTGGCAAAAAATGGTCAATACTCCGAAATCATCGCGGATATCGTCATGCAGGCAAAACAAAAAATTGCCGGTGAATCAATCCCCCCAGCGGCCAAGGGGCTCGCCTCGAACCCTTCTCGCAGGACAAGATCTGAACTTAATGGTTCGGGGGGAGATCTCGTCCAAAATGCCTGTATCTGCGCATTGATCGAGGCCGGAATTCCCGCAGATCAAGTTGCGAACAGTTTCAATGTCCAAATCGAGGGTGTCTACATCGCGATCGGACAGCTTACGATAACTAATAACCTGCTCATTCAGAAAGTGCGAAAAGCTGTTGGAAAAACAACCAGCTTATAACTGTCACTGGCTCAAAGCGCTTTAGCACATCCCGTAGTGTCATCACTACGGGATTTTTATGTCAATAAGAGCTGCTGAAAATTCCCCTTTGAAATGCAATTGCAGTAATATGCGATTGTATGAAAATACA
>CAZIVT010000027.1:0-6443 GCA_964543075.1 uncultured Candidatus Saccharibacteria bacterium
ACGTTTTCATGATTTTTAATCATACAAGCGTTCGGATTCAAAGGTAAATCTACAAAAAAGTGGCTCATCGGCACCAACAAATGTGGCCTGTCACAAGGATCACCCGATGAAAGAAAGGTTCTATGAAAATCAAAAACGTTGTTTTATTCGCGCTGGTACTGTTTTGCATGTCTCTGGTTGGCTGTAAGGAATCCTCCAAATCCTCAAATGGGAAAAACCCCTACGAAAATGATCCGACTGCGAATCCGATGAACGCCGAATGGACTCGGCCTCGGCAAGCTGCTGGCCACAATCAGTTGCTTAAGAATGCCGATGAAGGTGCTGGAACAGTGCATTATGGAGAAAACGTGTATTACTTCACGAGAACAGAAGCATCATTCGCCAATAGTCTCGTGTTTTTCCTGGTCAACCACACCAACTTGGAAGTCACAGCGATTGCGCCAAATGTAATTCGGCTAAATGGAGAAAAGAGGAGAGAGCTTACCATTGATCCATACACTGCTGATTATGGAGTTGCTGTTGGCTACTTCGTCACGTTCCGCGAGAAATGATCTGCTCACTGTTGCCGTATGGTTTTGTCATCCTGAAAAGTGAAAACGCGCGGAGCGCGTTCGATAAATACTCCACCCCTCTGGTCATCCGGCCGGAGGGGTTTGTTGTTTTTGATGACTTTTCAAAAGTGGCAAAAAAGTTGCCACTTTTGGTATTTTGCACAGAACACACAGACGCATAGGGATTTTTTGGCCAGTACAAAACAAAAATCCTGCCGGCGGAAGATTGCAAAAAATTCCAGGGTGATATAATTGAACCAACCTGCCATGGCCGATGTTAGCAATCAACATTTGTTTTTGACATGAAGACACAAGCAAAATCACAAAAAACATATGTCACCAAGAGCAATCTTCTCGATTATGTGACCAAGGGAGAATTCAACGAGTTCAAGACGGAGATGTATGATTTTAAGTCAGAGATGTATGACTTCAGGAGCAGGACAGAAAAGCGGTTCGACGCCATAGATCGCAAACTTGTCGAACTGGAGGAGAATATGCGTCGATCATTCGGACTTCTCCATGAGCAGTTCAGGGAGGATCTGAGGACCAGTATGGAATATTTCACTGACATAGACAGGAAGAAGCTGGACAAGGACGAGTTCGACGCGCTCCGGTACAAGATCAACCAGCGTTTCTTCGATGGTCAGGTAGTCGTATAGCAAAAATCCCCCTTTCAGGGGATTTTTGGTTGATAATGATCGGGAAATGGGTTGTCAAAGATTATTCCGCGTCCTTCTCCTTGTCCTCATCCTCGTCTTTCTTGGCTGATTCCTCGCTTTCTGCGGGCTTTTCGGCCTCATCAGCCGTCTTCTCGGCTGACTCTGAATCGTCGGAGGTCTTCTCTTTGGAATCTTCGCTGACATTTTCGGCAGTCTCCTCGATGTTTTCATCGGTCTCCTCGACATCCTCCTCCTC
Organism: uncultured Candidatus Saccharibacteria bacterium; assembly: GCA_964543075.1. Taxonomy (GTDB): domain Bacteria; phylum Patescibacteriota; class Minisyncoccia; order Phycocordibacterales; family PALSA-1337; genus C7867-002. The sequence continues at coordinate 1,467 of CAZIVT010000027.1, forward strand.
AGCCAGCGTGTCGCCGCCAGTGGATTTGATGTCGATCTTCCAACCGGTGAGCTTGGCTGCCAGGCGGACATTTTGACCGCCACGGCCGATGGCCAGCGACTGCTCATCCTCGGTGACAGTGACGATAGCTCGGTGCTCCTGTTCGTTGATCTCGAGCGATACAACTTCGGCGGGAGAGAGAGCTTCTTCGATGAAGAGCGCCGGGTCTTCATTCCACTCGACGATGTCTATCTTCTCGCCGGAGAGCTCACCAGTGACAGTAGTGACGCGTACGCCACGCTGACCGATCATCGAGCCGGTGGCATCGATATGAGGATCATGCGAGATGACGGCTACCTTTGAGCGAGAGCCGGCTTCGCGGGCGATAGCCTTGATCTCGACGACTCCTGACGCGACTTCAGGCGCCTCTGTTTCGAAGAGTTTGGCAAGGAATCGTGGGTGGGCACGCGAGAGTTTGAGTACGATACCACGAGGAGACTCCTCTACAGCATAGAGGTACGCGCGGATACGATCGCCAGTCTTCCAGCGTTCGCTAGGGATCTGTTCCTCATAGGAGATGATGCCGAGCGCACGGCCCATGTTGACATGTACTGTGCCGCGCTCGACGCGTTCGACGGTGCCGACGACGATCTCGCCCTCTTTGGCGCCGTATTCTCCCATGACGGAGACTTTCTCGGCCTCACGGATCTTCTGGATGATGATCTGTTTGGCGGTCTGAGCGGCGATGCGGCCGAAATCGGCCTTAGCTTCGAGTGGGAAGACCAGCTCGTCGCCGATCTCGGCGCTCTTCTTGATTTTGCGGGCATCCTCGATGAGGAGATGCTGCTCGGGATTGAAGCGGATCTTGATATCCTCGACGTCGGCTTCTTTGAGGTCTATATCCTGCTCCTCATCGCCTTCCATGATGACTTGATCGCGATCGACGACGAGTTTGACCTGCCAGAACTCCACAGAGCCGCTGTCTTGGTCGAATGATGCGCGGACGATCTGGCCCTTCTTGCCGTACTCCTTCTTGTAGGCGGTAGCGAGGGACATGGCGATGGCTTCCAAGGTCTTCTCCTTGGGTATGCCGCGCTCCTCTTCGAGCTGTTGGACGACTGAATTGATGGTCTTGAGGTCGAACATATATGTGGTTGTTATGTGGTTGTTATTAAATTTTCCTAACAAATAAGTCCGCCGGTGGGCGAACTTGACGATGTGACTATCATATCATGATCGGTTTCATAAATCAAGCCCTCGTACAGATAAAAGCCCTGACGATCGCGCGTCAGGGCTTTGGGGTATCGAGCTTTACTCACTGATCGGACTGTATCCGATAGGCGGCATCAAGGCTGGTGGCCGATTGAATTCGACGACATCTCCTGCAACTGCGACTTTCGGCACAGAGAATAGGAGGAGCCAGAGCGTCGAACGGTCCTCAGATGTGTTGATGAGGGCTACAGATCTCCCGGTCAGGTCAACCCCGACGTTGTCATAGAGGTCCTTGCGTGCCTCAGCCACGCTGGGGGCAGTGATCGGTATGATTCCCAAGAAGAATCTGAACCCGTAGCTCTTGCCGACGGCGCCGGCTTTGAGCGTGGTGAAGTTCCCCTCACGGATGTTCACGTTGGTCTGCGTGGATGCGTTCTGCTGAACGCGCGTCGTGCTGCAGCCGACTAGGAGTGAGATCGCTAGGGCGGCTATCAGTGTGTATTTGGTTTTCATGTGCTTCCTCGTTTTTCGTGGTTTTGGTCGAGGTCGATCTTCATGAATCGACCTAGGTTCTGGTCAATACAATATAGTATATGGTCTATTTTGTCAATACCTTCTGGTAATGTGCACACACATGTGGCGGTTTCCCCTAGATCTGTCTCACGGGGCCATAAGAGCGCTCTGATCACCATGGGTACATCGACGCGGGGTGCTTGATGATTTGACATATTTATGGAAAGTGTTATAAGCAGACTAGACAGTAACTACAAATACAACCACATAAACAAAGGAATACACGTGATACGACATCTCTCTATCGTCATCCTCGGGTGCTTGTGCGCCCAGGCCGCCGAGACCTTGCCTCTGGCACCATCGCTGACTACAGCGAACACCGCATCACCTCGGCTCGAGTCATTCAGAGCGAATGCTCTGACCAACCGTTCAGGCATGATCTCATTCGGAGATTCGATGGCAGACCAGTATCGCTCATGCGGGTATTGGTTCACAGAATGGCTATCGCATAGTCGTGGCATCGCCGGTAGCGCGCTCAATAACTACAAGAACGAGAGCATGATCTACGGCATTGGCGACATAGCTATCGTCAACGTGCTCACCAACACGATTCTCCGTAAATACTGGTTCAACGACTTCGTGAGAGTATCGCCTGGCGCGCGTCTGTGGTGGGAGAAGCAGTATTCTCCACAAGGAGTCTACTGCGATCGCCAGGGATTCTTCTATGTGAAGCATCCTGGAGGCGGCCTATTCCGGGTGCTCGTATCGACCAACAATGGTCCGTGGACCGAGGCGTTCCAGCTCGACGGGTATTCCAGTGACCCTGAAGGGGAGGGAGACTTCGTCGAGATCGTGTTTCCGAGCCTCGGCTACTACAAAGTCGGCATGGAATCGCTCGCATCTGTCCAAGCGACGAATTTTGTCCTAGGTAGGTACTATGAAGATAGTGGATCCTCTGGTGTCGTCCCGGTCTTCCTGGATCGAGGAGGCATCGCCCTGGATACAGTCACCAACGTGTCGCTCGCTATCAGGGAGCCTGTGTTCAGGGAACTGTACCGGCTCTGTGGGAGCAACGCGCTCATGTTGTGGCATATGAAAGAGCCGGTCGATGCGACCCTCGCGCCGCGTATGCTCGAGTGTGCGACCGTGTGGTCGAATACCATGCCAGACATGGCGATCGCCTATATCGGTACGCCGATCACGCTCTTGGATAGCAATTTCCTATCCTCGGACACGATCACTGTGCAGCACAACGCCCTCATCAGGGATGTCGCTATCGAGTCTGACCAGACCTACGTCGATTGCCTCAACCCGTCAGTATCGATGGATTGGCTTGCGACGAGTGGATTCATCGAGGGAGACCTGGTCCATGAGACCTGGCTCGGCAATCAGTACTTCGGGTCGATCATCTGGAATGATCTGTTCGATATCTATCGAGACCTTTCGGTAGAGACGGAGCCAGGCCAGATGACCGTGTCATACGAGCGCTCACACTGGGGCAAATATCTGTTGCAATCATCGACCAATATAGTCGACTGGTCCGACCTGGACTTGTCATCGGGAGTTGCGACTATATTCACTACAAATATCCCGACAAGCAAGCCAGCCGAGTATTTCCGACTCCAGTCGGGGCCTCCGTAAGGTTTTCTACAATCATAATCCCACGTAGCTTTTGGCCACGTGGGATTTTCTGTATCATCCTCCCGAACACACCTCGAATCACATAGTTGAAAATAGGGTCGTCACCAGTGTTCTGTATAAAAATAAAACCGGATCGTCGTTCGAGTGACGATCCGGAAACCAAACCCAGTTAGAGAGAAGAGTCCCGCTAGGATAAATCCCAGCGATACTATCTGGCAGATGGTATGGAATGTTCTTTACCCGTATCCACCAAGAAGAGGCTACGGATGGAGAGTACTCTAGTGTACAAACTATCATACACTAACAACTATGATAGCACAGTCCAGCTAGAATATCAAACCTGATTGGAGCAGGAAGTAAAAACCGTTCGCAGGGCGAACGGCGTGTGATCGATCGACGAGTCAAAGCTCAGAAACATCGATCTTGTATGCTTTGATTTTGTTGTACAACGTTTGTCTGCCAATACCGAGATGAAGTGCACTCGCAAGCTTGTTGCCTGCGAATCGTCTCACTGTCTTTATGATGAGGTCCCTTTCAGCCAGTTCCATGATTGACAATGGTTTCTCATCAAGTCCCAACAAGAGATCATCACCGATTGTCTGGAGAGACCTTCCATTTGGTACAACGGTGAGCTTCAGGTCTCGGGCTTCGATCTTTCCGGTGCCATTGGAGAAACGTATGCCGCGGATCATGCAGTTGCGTAATTCGCGTACGTTACCCGGCCAACTATGGCTCATGATGAGCCGCTCCGCTTCGTCGCTCAAGAGCTTTTGTCGACCAGAATATTGGTCGATGAAATGACTTGCCATACGGACAAGATCATCAGTTCGATCCCGCAGGGAGGGAACTTCGATGACGAACTGTTCGATACGGAAGTATAGATCCTCTCGAAACGTGCCTTCACCGACCATTTTGCGGAGGTTACGGTTGGTCGCCGTGATCAGATTGAAGTCTGATTTGATCTGCTTGCTCCCACCCACACGTCTAAATGTATGGTCTTGTAGGACACGAAGCAGTCCTGCCTGCAGATGAAGGGGCAATTCGCCGATCTCGTCGAGGAATACGGTGCCCTTGTCCGCGAGCTCGAAGGCCCCCTTGCGTTCCGCGATAGCACCAGTGAACGCGCCTTTTTCATGACCGAACATCTCACTTTGCATCAGTTCAGGGGTCAGATTGGCGCAGTCGACTATCGAAAGATGAGCTCTTGCCCTTTTGCTTCGTTCATGGAGGGCCTTGGCAATGAGCTCTTTACCAGTGCCGTTCTCACCGAGAATCAGCACGGTTTCGACATCCAGGCATTGATTCAATAGATGAACGACCTCCTTCATTCTCCGATCACGGCACTCCCTCAAAAGCTCATAAGGAGTGAGATCGTGGCCGATCTCTGGAAGGTCCGAAGAATGTCGTTCTTCGACCGGTGGCCCGATGGGCGATGGCTTAGGGGGCGGTTCGTGGAACCCTAAGCAGAACGGGAGTGGCTTTATAGGTTCCATAGTATAGCCTTTCTATTTGTTGTGTTTTTCAAAATGTCTAGTGATACCGTACTCTGTATTGTGATGGATGTCAAGAAACAGAGCAGGTAAATTCCCTAGCGAAATGCAATCGCATCTGGTAATCGAATCCTCGGGACTC
>CAZIVT010000028.1:0-5103 GCA_964543075.1 uncultured Candidatus Saccharibacteria bacterium
CCATTCATCAATGCTAAAATGATTTCGGTATCATTCTTGGATTGGAAAATACTCCCCAAAAAGCTATCTCGGCGAAAAGCGGCCACAGGGCACCCTCCTGGAAATGGCGACTGGACGACCATGGTGATATACTTTCGGCACCTATGAAAATACTCCTAGTTGAAGACGATCGGGATGTCGCTGAACTCATACGGAGAGGTCTCGCGGCAGAGTTCCATATAGTCGAGACGGCGGCCGACGGCTCGGATGGGTCGTTCCTGGGACGCAGCTATGACTATGACGTGATCATACTCGACTATTCCCTGCCCAAGAAAGACGGTCTCGCCGTGTGTCAGGAAGTCCGCGCCTCGGGCAAATCCACTCCGATCATCTTCCTGTCAGTCACTGACGACACGGACCTCAAGGTGTCGGCATTCAACCATGGCGCGGACGACTACATGACCAAACCCTTCTCGTTCACAGAGCTCCATGCTCGCATCCGCGCCATCACCCGCAGGACCCCGGCCGCCAAGCGCGCCGTGCTGACCATCGGTGACCTGTCGCTCGATCCCAATAGCCACACCGTCACCCGCGCCGGCAAGGACATCCACCTCACGCGAAAGGAGTTCAGTGTGCTCGAATACCTGATGCTCAACCAGGGCACTGTCATTTCGCGCGCTATCCTCATGGAACATGTGTGGACCGCTGACAGCGATCCATTTTCGAATACGGTAGAGACTCATATCAGGAATCTCCGCAAGAAGATACGTCTCGACCAACAAGACGATATCATCAAGAATATCCCCGGCCGAGGATATATGATATTGAACCCTTAGTTAGCGCTTTCTGCAGGATTTTATCAAAATTTTATGTTTTCTTTAGGAAAATTTTAGGGAAACTTTATCAGGATTTTATGTCGACCTGATATCGTATCGTAAGTTATGTGTCGACATAACTACATTACACACTAATCGGCGATAGTATGACGCACACATCCCTTTCATATCGGAATATAGTCCATTCCGATCACGATGCCACAGGAGAGTTCGCTCCCTGGAACAGCTGACCCACATGATCTCTTGTATCTCCCGGCAGGTATATACAAGGTGCATCGCCTATGCGCGGGCAGTAGGTGCTCGCGCATTGCGCGTTGTGGAGCCTGTCTCTCGAGACGAAGACGCGAGGAGGAAGGAGTACATACTGAATGTCATCATCATATCCCTGGCGTTCCTGATCGTATTGGAGTCGACGATCGTATGGAACAGCGCGCGCCTCGGCGATGCGTACGGAGGATTGTCTCCATGGGCACTCGGCCTGTTGATACTGGTGTACATCAGTCTACTATATGCTTCCAAGAGAGGCCTCGTACGCATAGGTTCATATATCATGATTGGATTATACGCAGCAGGTACGATATTTGGCGGATGGACATGGGGCGTGAGCCTGCCGCTCGTATTGCTCGCTACAGCTCTCGTCATCGTCACATCGAGCATACTCATCGGTTCGACTTTCGGATTCATCACATCGGGAGCGATGATTATCGTCCTCCTCATCCTCGGCATACATGAAAAGACGGTTCTCGACATACCTTCATGGCACTTCAGCCAGATCCGTTATACGGACATCATCGCCTATGCCGCGGTATTTCTGTTCATCAGTTTCATAGCTTGGCTCTCCAATCGCGAGATATCAAGATCGCTCACGCGAGCCAGGACATCTGAAAAACTATTGGAAAAAGAGCGCGATTCCTTGGAAAAGCGCGTATCCGAGAGAACTATAGAATTGATGGCAGCTGAACAGCGGCGCATATGTCAGCTCGAACAGACCGCGAGGTTCGGAGAGCTATCGCAAGGATTATTCCATGACCTCATGCAACCACTCTCATCTGTCTCGCTGCACATGGAGCGTCTGACTGACCAGAGGACGTCCCCGCGAGAGATCAACGAGGCCATCCAGAGATCAATATCCGCATCCAAGCGGATAGGGGCCTACCTAGATAGCATCAGGCACTGCATACGCATGGACGGAGCCAGGGACATCGGCACACGATCGACAGATGTACGCAGGGAGCTTGCGGCGCTCCGAGACATATTCGCATTCAAGGCGCGCGCGTCTGACGTGTGCATGATCTTCGATGTGTCTCCAGAGATCGAGACCATCGATGCCGATCCTGTCATGGTGCATCGTTTGCTTTCAAATCTCATCTCCAATTCTCTCGATGCATGCTCGAGCGGATGTTGCCAATCTGGCAGCGAAAGGGAGCTTCGCTTAGCGATCACTGATTCTCCGACAGAGACTACGATCAGGGTCGACGACACCGGATGCGGCATGTCGAGAGAGGAGCTCGACCTGGCTTTCACGAGACCATTCAGCACAAAAAAGGACGGCCTCGGTGTCGGACTCATGAATATCCGTCATATTGTGAACAACGAATTCAAAGGCAGCATACGTGCACTGAGCGCAGAGGGTATCGGCGCTTCATTCACCATCACCATACCACACAGCACCAATGGTCAAAACCTTGGAACAGAGGACTGCACATCTCATCCGAAAGCTAGCGTCGATACAAGATGACGACGGCCTCTTTTCGGCACTCAATCTCACGACAGGAGATTCGATCGAGACGATATTCCCTACTATATATTGTATCCACGTACTCGATAAGATCAATCTATCTAGACATCCTTATCTGTCAAAAAAGTCATACACAGCTATCCTTTCATGCAGATCAGGGCGAGGGACATGGAATTATTCGACGGCGCAAAAAGAGTCGGTTCGATATCCTGATGACCTAGACGACACTTCTCTTGCCATCAAAACACTGGTCTGTTCGGATGCGCTCACACCTGATGATGCGACGTGCCTCGCTCGAGACTATCTCGACGTGCTCGCATCCGCTGACAGAGGATCTACTGGACCGTTCAATACGTGGCTTTATGTGAAGCCTGGGAATCATGTGTGGGATGACATCGATATAGTCGTCCAAGCTCATATACGTGAATGCATGGCCTCGCTCGGCCTGGAGACGCCGGGTATCGATACATCCATGGATGTACAGGTCACGAATAGAGGATTTTCTTCGAAATACTATGATGGGATATTCGTCGCATATTCGATCATCTCTGCATATCAGAACAGCTATAGGGACATCATGCGAGGTTTCATCGAATCCCATGCTGAGCGAGTCTTGTCAGGAGGAAACGACACGACCGTGGTCCATATCGCACAACTTCTGACTTCGCTCATCATCATCGGTGGGTCTTCTGCGCTGGCGGATGCGCTATATGGATCGCTTATAGTCCGCATCGCTGGGTCGGTCCCTGTCTGCCCATTATATATAGAGCGCATAGTCAACGGCATAAAACAATACGCAGGATGCTCGGCAGTCACTCTAGCATTCGTGATCGAAGCGCTCGAAAGATATTCTCGATCCAGTCCCCATAAAAACCATGACTGACACACCCACATCATTCGAAAAGATATATGACCGCGCACTGTCCAGTCTACACGCATGGACAGGGCCGATACGTTCGCAGATGATCGGATCGATCGATCATATCGTGTCCTACGAGGGGATACGGAGCATCATCGCTTTGCCGGTATATGCCTCTACCTTTCTCGATCGAGTATACCAGGTACACAATGAAGACATCGTCCGGTCCGTCAAAGTTGGGATGCTCGGCTGGGCCGCATGGTCGCATGCAGATATGATCCGTGACGGTGACGAGTCGGCAGACCCGATGATGATATCTGTATTTTCCGCGCTCCAGTGCGCCTTCTTCGACGCCTTGCGCGCGTCACACATCCCATTACGCATACAGAGCCGGATATCGGCCATCCTCACATCTATGGAATGCGCGAACTACGAAGAGTCCGTCGGCACCCTCACCCACACCCCAGCCGCCCGATCCGACGGCGGGGCGATGAGCATGCGTGCGAGGATGAGCGCGAAATCGATGGGCGCGGCGATACCTCTGCTGATATTGCTCTCCCGATCATCCGTATCGGACGCGGATCTTGATCATTGCTTGGGATTCTTCGAGGGCTTCCTCTCCGCCCGCCAATTGTCCGACGACGCCCTGGACTGGCACGAGGACTATCTGTACGGCACAAGGACGCTCATAGTCCAGTGGCTGATCGACGCCTGCGGTGACATGGTCACGATCGAGCGGATGCGTCGAGCGTTCGAGAACACGGTACGCTATCGAGCCGTCGACGAGATGCGTCGCCGAGCTCTTCGAGCGCTCGGCCATGCGCGCGCTATGACCTGCTTCGTTGATTATGGATTCCTAGAGCGGCTGATCAGGCCATACATGAGACACCCAGAGCAGAGCGTTCAGTCCCTACTCCTCCCCGAATACAAAGCGATACTGACCTGCTCCGATGAGGGTCCCGGCAGTGGGATGAGGTTGGACTTCCTGCAGGATGATAGTGTGACCGTCTATAGTGAGGGACGTACCGAGAGAGATGGTGGTGACCTGGGCCGAGTCGGAGCCGATGACCTGGACTGCGAGCGATAGTCTGACCGTCCCCGCCTGGATACAGACGACATCGGACGGGCAACGGCTGTCTTCCTCGACTCGTAGAGGCGCGATGGAAAATCCTCCGATGTCGCCTTCTTGACCGAGACTGAGGATGATCTGCGCTGATTGATCGGATGTAGACTGCTCATCAGTGGTGGTCGCGGCTGTCGTAGTAGCGGAGACGTCGGGACAGACGAATTGGCAATCGGGTCCGGTGCGACCAACGAAGGTGCCGTCGGGACACATCATGGCGTCAGCGGTGCAGAAGACGGGCTCACCGTCTCCGGGTATACCAGGTTCCTGGGACTGTGAATCGCCGGGCGAGATGATGGCACCCGGTACAGGTGCATCTGGAAATACCATATAGAGCAGACCGAGGATGACGATGAGGAGGATGAGTATGACGATACGAGATGTGATTTTCATATAGGTATTGTAACAGATAACGACGGCTCTCGCCCGTGATCGTTACAGGATAGAAAGAGACCCTAGGCGTTAAACTTGACTTTTGCATACAAAATATGCTATAATATATACAGGACCTTGAACCTACCCACACCCCCGAATCCGAACACCTGAGTTAAGTTAATAATCTCTCCTT
>CAZIVT010000029.1:0-4914 GCA_964543075.1 uncultured Candidatus Saccharibacteria bacterium
CGTTTTCATGATTTTTAATCATACAAGCGTTCGGATTCAAAGGTAAATCTACAATGCCTCAAAAGCATCACAACCAGTAAAGGAAGCTATGCCGCTCGTTCTTCTCCAATGTCAAAATCGCAACGGTCTCGACGAAATCGCTTATCGCCTCGCTGAGAATCTACCATCGATCATCTCCTCAGCGCTCGATGTACCTGAAAATCAAGAGGCACGATTAACACCTGAGGATATCGAAATCCGCTTCACATGGACCACCGCGCGCCACAAGAATGCCAAGGATATCGAGATTGTCGTCATTGCCCATGATTATCCGGAACGCACCGCGAACATCGAAGCCCGGAAGAATGCGATCTTGAACGGAGTTCGAACGTTCCTCGCCGTCTATACCTATGATCGCAAAGTGAAAGTGACCGGGTGGGTCTGGGTGCTTCCTCAACAGAACAGCGCCTTCGGCAAGATCTGACCCGTTCACGATTTCCCGCGTATACCAAGATGGTGTACGCGGGATCTTTATTGACCCAACTTCCACACCTCTACATACGTTCCCACATCTTTTCCAAATTCATCATGTTCCGGCCAGATCTTTCGAGATTCGACAAGCTCAAACCCTGCTCCAATGAGCTGATCATCGGCAAAACTCTTGGAAACCTTATATTCATATTCCCCACTCTCGGCCGTTTCAGTAAGAAATCGTTTGAGCTCATCGCTTTTTTGAGGAATAGACTCATAGAGATTCTGATAATATCCAAGAGTGGTCTGCTTGTCTGGCATGTAAATCTCTCCGAGGAATAGCAGCCCACCCTTCTTGAGCACTTCTTTGACCTTCTCGAGATAATCCATCTTCTGATCATCTCTCATATGGTGGTACGCGAACATCGAAATGACCGCATCTGCGCAGCAGGTCAAATCGACCTTCAGTATGTCACCGGCAACAGATTCGATCTGAGCATTGATATTTGATGCCATGGCAATCTCGATGAATTCGGGGTTGTGATCAATCAGGACAGCTTTGGCCACCGACAATCTGCCAGCGAGCATCCTGGTATTGAGTCCCGTACCACAACAGAAATCCGCGAGAACCATATTCTCCTGAGATGACAGATGTTTCGTTGCAAGTTCCAACAATACCGCCTTGGCATGCGCATAATCAGGTCGGAGCATTTGGATCGCTTCGTAGTGGTCGGGGCTCGTATGGTAGAGGGAAATGTCGGGCATATAATTTTAATGTAGGAACCAGATTACCATTTAAACTATCCCTTAATGAAAGGCGAGTAATCAGGAATTTTTTCTAGATGACTCTTCAAATGGAAGAAAGCTGATTCAGAATATCTTTGAATTTTAGAATTTTTCCCTGCTGGAATAGACTGATGATACTCACCATTATCCTTGATTCCTAGATTTTTTATCATTCTTGCAGTAAACGAAACACTCTTTCCAAGCTTATCAGCAAGCTGAAATGTGAGATAAGGATAATCAACAACGACATCTGTCTTCTTAACCATGACCGGTAAAGCTTCCGTATCATTAAACTTATTTTTGCTTATACGAATATCAGCAGTGTAACCCTTCGGAGCCTGAATTAATACCAATTTAAGTTGCTCGGAATTCTTGATATACTCGCCAATTTTCAAACGATCGAGAATCCTTTTCTTTGATTTTAGAAATGATCTCTCAAATTCATCCTGCTTTATATAAGTTGAACCTGAATACCTGATGCCACGTTCAAGAAGCCAAATTAACTTTTTAGCGTCAGAATTTTTACTTTTATATTTTTTCAAAAGAAGATCGATCCCATCTGCATAAGTCAAAGTTTCATTAAAGGAAATTGAGAGAAAACTCCTTTGGGTTAAGCCAGACTTATTTGAAAAATATTTCCTAAGTAGAGAATTAAAAATTTTGTAAGAACAATACATTAAATGTTGCAAGATGTCTTCATCTAGTTCCGGTAGATATGAATGGGAAACCTCGTTACGAAGAGATATAACCTGCTCAAGGGCTTGAGTTTCAATCTCACTAAGATCCTTAGTTAAACTAAGTTTATGAACGGCTCTTTCGGCAGAAATTGTAGTGTGCTGATCTCCTTTTATTGACTGGTTCTTTTTCAGTAGCACAGCCTTTGACAGTAATTCAATACTATTAGACATCAATGTAATAGATTGTTCGTGCCTATATGTATTTGTGACACTATTATAGGCATCAACAGAGGAAAGAAATGCTCTAATTGCACTGTCGACATATCTAGTTCTAAAATAAATTCCTTTTGCCATTTTATTTCCTCTTCTTACCCTTCCTCCCCTTCTTAGTCTCACCGCCCCACTTCTTCTCCAGCACGATGAGCTCATCGCGGATGAGGGCCGCGGTCTCGAAATCCAGCGCCTTGACCGCCTCTTCCATCTGCTCGCGCTTGAGCTTCATGAGCTTCTTGGGGTCGGTGCGCGCCAACTCCTCGTCGATCTTGACCATCTCGGAGACGGCCTTGTCATGATCGGTGCGCAACTGGTCGGTGATGTCGTGGATGGCCTTCTTGATGGTCTTGGGCGTGATGTCATACTTCTCGTTGTAGGCGATCTGGAGCGCGCGGCGGCGATTGGTCTCGCCGATGGCGGCTTTCATGGAGCCGGTGAGGTTGTCGGCGTAGAGGATGACGCGGCCGGCGGCATTGCGGGCGGCGCGGCCGATGGTCTGGATGAGAGAGGTCTCTGATCGCAGGAATCCCTCCTTGTCGGCGTCGAGAATGCCGATGAGCGACACCTCGGGCAGGTCGAGCCCCTCACGGAGCAAATTGACACCGACGAGTATGTCGTACTTCCCTTTGCGAAAATCGGTAAGGATCTCGATGCGCTCGATAGTCTTGACATCGCTATGAAGATACGCGGCTTTGACGCCTTTTTCTTTGAGGAATTCAGAGAGATCTTCGGCCATCTTCTTGGTCAATGTGGTCGCGAGAACACGATCTCCTTTTTCGATGATCTTCACGGCTTCGTCGATGAAGTCGAAGATCTGTCCGCGATATACAGAAGGAACCAAGGACTCTCCCTCGGGAACCGGCGTCGGAGCCTGCTGGCTCCGCGCCTGATTCTCGGCCGCCTTCGCGGCCTGCGAAGACTTCCCTCGGAAGAGCCTTGATTCCTTCTGTCCGTCCTTCTCTGCATTGAGGACTCCACCCTCTCTGATCGGCCGTATCTCCACGATCGGATCGGTGAGACCGGTCGGACGGATGACCTGCTCGACCGTCTGTTTGGACGTCTCCTTTTCATATGCGCCAGGCGTAGCCGAAGTATAGATCATCGGACCGACGCGCTCGAGGAATTCCGGGAACTTGAGCGGACGATTGTCCTTGGCCGACGGCAAGCGGAACCCGTGCTCGACGAGCGTCTCCTTGCGCGAGGCGTCGCCGGCATACATGCCATTCAATTGTGGGATGGTCACGTGCGACTCGTCGATGATGGTCAGGAAATCGGGCTTTCCCTTTTTGTCATGGGGAAAATACGAGAGCAGCGTATCCGGCGGCTCGCCCGGCATCATGCCCGAGAAGTGGCGCGAATAGTTCTCGATGCCGTTGGTATAGCCGATCTCCTTGATCATCGAGAGATCATATTTCACGCGCCGCTTCAACCTCTCCGCTTCGAGGACTTTCCCCGCTTTTTCCAAAGCTTTGAGTCGATCAACCAGCTCGGCTTTGATAGTCTCGTAGGCGCGCTCGCTCTGCTCGTCGCTGGAGATGAAGTGCTTGGCGGGAAAGATGAACACCGTCTCATGCTCCGCTCGCACCACCCTCGAGACTGGGTCGAGCTCTATGATTGAGGATAGTCCTATAGTGTTTGCCTGTTCTGAAATTTTTGACTTTTGAGTTGAAGTTTTGACTTTTGACTTTTGATTTTTGATTTCTCCAATGTCCCCCCACTCAATCCTATATATCGTCCTCTCATTGACCGGCATGATCTCGACGGTATTGCCGATGGCGCGGAATTGGCCCGATTTCAGATCGGCGGTGGTGCGCTCGAAATGGATGTCGATGAGCTTCCTGATGAGCTCGGCGCGCGAGATCTCCATACCGACCTTCAGTTTCAGATTCACTTTTTCGTACTCTTCGGGACTGCCCAAGCCGTAGATACAGGATACGGACGCGACGATGATCACATCCTTTCTCGTTAGAAGCGCCTGTGTCGAAGCATGGCGCAGTCGCTCGATCTCTTCGTTGATCATGGCCTCCTTCTCGATGTACGTGTCGCTCGAGGGGATGTAGGCTTCGGGCTGATAGTAGTCGTAGTATGAGACGAAGTAGTGCACGGCATTCTCCGGGAAGAATTCCCTATACTCTTGAGCCAGCTGTGCGGCGAGGGTCTTGTTGTGCGCGATGACGAGCGTCGGCTTGCCATATCGCGCAATCACGTTGGCCGCAGTGAATGTCTTGCCGGATCCGGTGACGCCGAGAAGAGTCTGACGGTCATAGCCCTTCTTGAGTCCATCAGACAACGCCGAAATAGCCGTCGGCTGATCGCCGGCGGGCTTCATGGCGGTGGTGAGTTTGAAGGGGCTATTTTTCATAAGCGTACTATACGATAAAGGAGGGCTTTTGACTATTGCACATAGGGATGTTAGGCTCCTTGTTACCAAACAAGTTGTTAGTGGATACGGGCCGCGAGGCTATCTGGGTTCGATTCCCGGAACTTGGGGTGGATAAGCTTGAACCGAAGAATGTAGAAAAGGTGGGAGACAAAGAAATGGCGTAATGCAGCTGTATGACGGTGATGCCATGGAGTCGACAATGAAATACCACTCTCGGGAATGGTTTTGAAATCCGGTATCCCTCTTGCGAAAGCGAGGGGGATCTTTTATTTATTTTGAATTTGAGCAGATTGAAAATTCCCCTTTGAAATGCAATTGCAGTAATATGCGATTGTATGAAAATAC
>CAZIVT010000030.1:0-4420 GCA_964543075.1 uncultured Candidatus Saccharibacteria bacterium
CATTTGCGTTGGAACTGAGAACGATTTGGGTATCCTTTTGTATTGGACAAGACTTATTCTTGACTTATTGAACCCTCCTTGCTACTATAGGCTCTACCTTTATTTACAAGGGTTTCTGGTATATCGATGATTGGAAGCACACTCCGAGGCGTAAGCCCAGGAAAAGCTAACCAATCCTCGTTTTATTGGGAACGATCCTACCTTATGGCCAAGACATCAGTCATCGTCAGATCACAGAGGAAGCCCAAATTCAAGTCGCGCGTCGTGCGACGTTGTTTCCGTTGCGGCCGTAAGCATGGCTATATGAGGGATTTCGATATGTGCCGCATCTGTTTCCGTGAGTTCGCCAATGAGGGCATGATCCCCGGCATCAAGAAATCCTCATGGTAGAACCATCTTCATATCTCGATCACGATATCATCAAATCTATATGGTAACCGATCCTATTTCAGACCTCATCATACGCCTCAAGAATGCCAGTGACGTCAAGAAGCCGTCAGTGGTCGTCTCGCACTCCAAGCTCATGGAGAACATCGCCGAAGCGCTCAAGAAGTCTGGCTATCTCTCATCGATCGACAAGGACAAGCATACACGCGAACTCCGCCTCGGCCTCGTGTACTTCTCTGGTGAGCCGCGCATCCATGGTGCCGAGCGTGTCTCCAAGCTATCTCGTCGGATCTATCAGGGCTACAATGACATCCGCGTATTCAGGAGTGGATTCGGCAATACATTCCTGTCCACCCCCAAGGGCATCATGGTCGATATGGACGCCAAGAAGCACAAGATTGGTGGCGAAGTATTGTTCAAGATCTGGTAATCTTCAATCTACTATCATGTCGAGAATCGCCAAAAAACCTATCACTATCCCGCCCAAGACCGAAGCATCGTTTTCGGGCGGTATCATGACGGTCAAGGGACCGCTCGGTACCCTGACTCGCACGATCCGTCCGTATATCGATATATCTATCGACAATGGCGCTATCTCGCTCATTCCGCAGGGCGATTCTATACAGACACGAGCGCTCTGGGGAACCTACGCCGCGCATATCCGCAACATGCTCGCTGGTGTGAACAAGGCCTACGAGAAGAAGCTCATCGTCGAAGGTATCGGATACAAAGCCGATGTCAAAGGCACTACCCTCGCGCTTTCTCTCGGCTTCTCTCATCCGGTCGACGTGCCTATCCCGGCTGATCTCAAAGTCACGACAGACAAGAACGCCATCACGGTATCAGGCATCGACTGTGAGAAGGTCGGCCACTTTGCCGCTATGATCCGCTCTCTCAAGAAGCCTGAGCCGTATCTCGGCAAGGGAATACGATATGATGGAGAGGTCATCCGCAGGAAGCAGGGCAAGAAAGCAGCATAAGGCATGAAACTCTAAACCCTAACTTTTACCCATGAATACGCTACAGAAAAAAGCCATAACATTCGCTCGCCGCAAGGCTCGCATCCGCGCCAAGGTCACTGGTACGGCTGAACGTCCGCGCCTCGCTGTCTTCAAGTCGCACCGCTATATCTACGCTCAACTCATCGATGATACAGCGGGCAAGACGATAGTCGCGCATGATTCGCGTGCTTCCAAGGCCAAGACGCCGGTCGAGCGGGCGAGGGAAGTCGGCGCAGAGATCGCTCGCAAGGCCAAGGCCGCCAAGGTTTCCAAGATCGTATTCGATCGTGGCGGCTTCCTGTACACTGGCAAGATCAAGATGGTCGCCGATGCCGCGCGCGAAGGAGGCCTCCAATTTTAATCAAACATCATCATGCACAAGGAAGACACCACAACCAGCACCCAACCGACCAGAGAGACGCCTGCCTCTACGGCCCAGGCCGACACTGCTCCTACGAGCAAGATCACTCCTGGCCGCCGTATGCGCATGTCTGTCCAGAGAGGCACTCAAGGCCGTGGTGGACCAGGGGGTCATCGTTCGCGTGGAGGCCGCGGTGAGCCCCGCGAGCGTGTCAAGCCGGAGTTCGATAGCAAGATCATCGACATTCGCCGCGTCACCCGTGTGACGTCAGGAGGTCGCCGTATGAATTTCAGCGTTGCCATGGTCGCCGGAGACCGCAAGGGACGTGTCGGAGTAGGGCTCGGCAAAAGCATCGATACGGCGTCAGCCGTAGAGAAGGCTACCCGTGATGCCAAGAAGAACCTTATCAAGATTCCGCTCTCAGCCACTATGACCATCCCACACGCGGTCGAAGCAAAGTACGCCAGCGCCCGCATCATGATATTTCCGGCTCGCGGCCGTGGCGTGGTGGCAGGGAGCTCGGCTCGTGCAGTCATCGAATTGGCTGGTATCAAGGATGTCTGCGCCAAGATTATTTCTGGAAGCAAGAATAGACTCAACAACGCCAAGGTCGCCGTCGAAGCGCTCAAAAAGCTGAACAAGACCCCAAGGAGCCAGTTGAATAGTTCAATAGTCAAATAGTTCAATAGCTATGCAACTCCATCAAATAAAAAGGAATACTCCCAATAGAAAGCGCATGATCGTCGCGCGCGGCGGCAAGCGAGGCAAGACTTCAGGTCGTGGAGGCAAGGGTCAGACCGCCCGTGCCGGCAACAAGCGCCGCCCAGAATGGCGCGATATCATCAAGAAGCTTCCCAAGCTTCGTGGTCGCGGCGTCAATCAGAACAAGCCGGTCTCCGAGAAGGAGCATATCGTCAATCTCGCCACTCTCGAGGGTGTCTTCTCGACACGCGATACGATCACTCCGACTACGCTGGTCGAGAAAGGGGTCGTCTCTACATGGTCAGGCAAGATCCCTTCCATCAAGATACTTGGCGACGGGGATATCACGAAGGCATTCACTATCTCAGGTTGTTCTATCTCGGCATCCGCAAGGGTCAAGATAGAGAAGGCAGGAGGGACAATCACCGAATCTCAAGACAATCCCTCAGAAAATTCATAGCAGCCGAGCGATTTTCTACTTGGTACTTTTTAACTTTCTAAACTATCAATGTCCACCATTTTTCAAAAGGTATCCGTCGCGCTCAAGGACCCCATGCTCCGCAAGAGGGTCGGATTTACCGTGATGGCATTGGTGCTCTTCCGCGTGCTCGCCACGATACCTATTCCTGGAGTTGATCCGCACAATCTGGCCCAGCTCCTGTCTTCGAGTCAGTTTTTCGGATTCCTCAATCTCTTCTCAGGAGGCGGCCTCTCCAATCTCTCGATCGTCATGCTCGGTGTCGGTCCGTTCATCACTGCCACGATCGTCGTACAGCTCCTCACCATGATGTTCCCTCGCTGGAAAGCGCTCATGCATGAGGAGGGGGAAGCTGGTCGCATGAAGTTGTCGACGTATTCACGCCTCTTGTCTGTGCCGCTGGCCGCTCTCTCAGCGGTCGGATTCCTCTCGTTGCTACAGTCACAGAATGTCCTCCCTGACCTCGGCATCACAGCCCTCATACTCAACGTTCTCATCATCACGGCCGGATCAGTCCTCCTCATGTGGATTGGCGAGCTCATCTCCGAGTTCGGCATCGGCAACGGCGTATCCCTGATCATATTCGGCGGTATCGTCGCAGGTTTGCCGTCCAACATATTCCAGCTCGCGGCTAGCTATGATCCTTCACGGATACCGTTCTATGTGGCTGCGGTAGTCATCTCGCTCGTCGTCATTGCTGGTGTGGTGTTTGTGACTGAAGCAGAACGCTCTGTTCCTGTCACTTACGCCAAGCAGGTCCGTGGCAACAAGGTCTACGGTGGTGCTTCCACGTATCTACCGCTTCGTCTCAATCAGGCGGGCGTGATCCCTATCATCTTTGCCCTATCCATCCTGCTCTTTCCGCAGATCATCGCCACATTCCTCTCCCATATTTCCAATGCGACTGTCGCCAGCATCGCGTCGTCGTTCGTCGTATTCTTCAACAATCCCTGGGTCTATGGAGCATTCTACTTCATCTTGGTGGTCGCGTTCACGTACTTCTATACTGCTATCACGTTTGATCCCAAGATGATCTCTGAGAATCTCCAGCGTGGTGGTGCATTCATTCCTGGCGTGCGACCTGGCGATCATACGCGCGATCATTTGGCGGCCATCGTCACACGCATCACTCTCGTTGGCGCGCTCTTCCTCGGCATCATTGCGGTCTTGCCGCTCATCATGCAGGCATTCACCGAGAGCCGTTCGCTGGCCATCGGCGGCACAGCACTCTTGATCGTCGTCTCAGTCGTCCTCGATCTTCTCAAGAAAGTGGACGCGCAGGTGAGCATGAGAGAGTACTAGGATGAAGGGTCTGTAGTGTCGCCACACACTATCGCAACAAATAAGTGGGTGGTGATTCCGGCCGATTTCACCCCCCACGACATGATTCCTCGGAGCGACCGAAGACTGTCTGAGCGAGTAGACATACCGCGCCTCTAGGACGCAGGTATTTCACGAGCGAGTTCCGCAGGTCGCGGAGGGGATATCATA